>QKIM01000042.1 GCA_003249585.1 Deltaproteobacteria bacterium | reverse complement strand
CGTGGAGGAGCATCATCTCGTTCTCCCGACAGAAATCCACGACCTGCTCGAAAAAGGACAGCTCCACCGTCTGAGTCGTCGGGTTTTGCGGAAAGTTGAGGATGAGGACCCTGGGACGCGGCCACACGGTCTTCGTAGCCTTGCCAAGTCGCTCGATGAAGTCTTGCCCCCCGCTCCCCAACTCGATGGCCCGCAGGTCGCCGTCCGCGAGGACGACGGAATACGAGTGAATCGGGTATGTCGGATTGGGAACGAATGCCACATCCCCGGGGGCGAGGACGGCCATGACCAGGTGGGCGAGACCCTCCTTCGCCCCCATGGTCGCGCACACTTCGGACTCCGGATCCAGATGGACCTCGTAGCGCTGTTCGTACCACTTCGCGATGGCATGCCGCAGTTTGTAGATGCCTCGCGAGACACTGTAGCGGTGGTTTTTGGGCTTTTGCGCTGCCTCCACCAGCTTTTCGACGATCGGGGCCGGAGTGGGGCGGTCGGGGTTGCCCATCCCCAGGTCCACGATGTCCTCGCCCTGTCGGCGAGCTCGCATTTTGAGTTCGTCCACCTCTTTGAACACATAAGGGGGCAGGCGTTCGATCCGGTGGAAGCGTTGCTGCTCCATAAACATGGGGGATCTCTTTCGCTGGACGGGTCGGGGCGGTTCCCGGGGAAAGCGTATGCTACTGGAACGGTGTCGGGAGGGTCAACGGCTTTCCCTGGCAGAAACACTCGATGTTCCGGGCACTTCGAGGCATCCACGTTTGACCCTTGCCCGGATTTTCGGTAGGGTGGAATTCCTTTTTCTGCGTGAGGAATGCATGGATCGTTTTCCCTGGCGACGGGCGGCGGGTCTCCTTTTCGCGCTGCTGCTGCTCAGCGTGCTGCTGGAGAACCTGAATCGCACCGCGGCGCCGGCCGATCAAGCGATTTCCTACACGCTCTTCAAGCAGGAACTGGCGGCCGGCAACATCAAGAACGTAACGCTCACCGAAGAGGAAGTGAGCGGCTCGTTTCTGCAAGAGGTTCCCGCCCCGGGCGGTGCCGGCAAGATCAGCACCTTCCACACTCCACTGCCTCCCTTTCCGGATCCAGACCTCCTCTCCACGCTCGAGAAGAAGAACGTGGAAGTGCGGATCCGCCGCTCAGCGCGGGAGAACTACTGGTGGGTTCTCATTGCCAACAGCCTGCCGTGGCTCCTGCTCCTCGGATTTTGGGTCTGGACCATGCGTCGGGCACAAAACGCCCGCATGGGACCCTTCGGGAACTTTGGCCAGGTGAAGGCCCGCGTCTACGACGGCAAGGTGCCGCAGGTCACTTTCCAAGATGTGGCTGGCTTGGAGAGCCCCAAGCGGGAGCTGGCGGAGGTGGTCGACTTCCTTAAGACTCCCGACAAATACCAGAAGATCGGCGGCAAGATACCGAAGGGGATCTTGCTGATGGGCCCACCCGGCACCGGCAAGACCCTTTTGGCCCGGGCGGTGGCCGGCGAGGCCGGCGTCCCCTTCTTTTCCACGAGCGCTTCAGAGTTCATTGAGATGTTTGTGGGCGTTGGCGCCGCGCGCATCAGGGACCTTTTCGAAAAGGCACGGACGAAAGCCCCGAGCATCATCTTCATCGACGAGATCGATGCTGTGGGGCGCTCTCGGGGAACCGGCCTGGGCGGCGGACACGACGAACGGGAGCAGACCTTGAACCAGTTGCTCGGGGAGATGGATGGTTTCGAGGGACACGAGCGGGTCATCGTCATCGCCGCCAGCAACCGTCCCGACGTCCTCGATCCTGCGCTCCTACGCCCAGGCCGGTTCGATCGCCACGTCGTCATTGACCTGCCGAACATGGAGGAGAGGGACGGCATTCTTCAAGTGCATACGAGGCGAATTCCCCTTGCCCCGGACGTGGACTTGAATCTGATCGCTCGGGCCACCCCGGGGATGAGCGGCGCCGATCTGGAGAACCTGTGCAACGAAGCCACGCTCTTCGCGGCACGCGCGAACGAGACCCTCGTCACCATGCGCGACTTCGACCTGGCCAAAGACAAGGCGCTGATGGGCATCGAGCGCCCCGGTCTGACGGATGAGAACGAACGGCGCATCACCGCCTACCACGAGGCCGGCCACACGCTGGTGGCCAAACTCCTCCCGGACATGGACCCCATCTACAAAGTGACGATCATTCCGCGCGGGAGAGCGTTGGGGGTGACCCAACTGCTGCCCGCCGGGGACCGGCATTACTACCCTCGCGGCTACATCGTCGGCAAACTCGCGGTGAACATGGGGGGGCGTGCAGCGGAGATGATCGTCTTCGGGGAGACGTCCACCGGGGCGCAAAACGACCTCAAGCAGTCCACGGAGCTCGCAGAAAAGATGGTCTGTCAGTGGGGCATGAGCGAGCGCATCGGGCCCGTAACGTTCAGCCGGGGCGAGGAGCACGTGTTTCTCGGCAAGAAGCTTGCCCAGGAGAAGACGTACTCCGAGGAGATGGGCTGGATCATCGATCAGGAAATTGAGACGATCGTGCGCGCTGCGGAGCAACGCGCCGTGGAACTGCTGGAAGCGAACCGGGAATCCCTGGACCGACTAGCGGAAGCCCTGATGGAACGGGAGGAAATCGCCGGAGACGACGTGGACCGCGTCCTCTGGCCCGAAGCGGAAGTCGGGGTCGCCACTCCCTGAACGGGCTGGGTTGCCCCGAACGAGAGGAATCACTCCATGAGCGAAGCGTCAGCGTCCCAGCACATTGCGGTCAAGAAATACGCCAACCGCCGCCTCTACGACACGGCCCACAGCCGGTATGTGAACTTGAAACAGATCGCGGATCTCATTCGTGAGGGCCACACCGTGGAGGTCGTGGACGCATCGACCGGCGAGGACCT
>QKIM01000169.1 GCA_003249585.1 Deltaproteobacteria bacterium | reverse complement strand
CCTGGACCGCCCCCGGGATCCGGCGAAACGAAGAGCATGGAGCGAGGTCATGTCCCTGCAGTACAGCCTCGACCTCCAGGTAGCCCAGTCGCTGCGGGACGCAGGGCTGGCGCCCTGGCCCATGCAGCCCGAACTGCTCCTGGGCCCCTTCTCCTCCCCGAGCGTGGCCCGCGCCATGCTGCGCCAGGCCCTCTCCCGGGGGCTCACACCGCTGCTCTACGGCACCCCCATGCTTGTCGGAGAAGACACCTGGGCCATCCTGTCCGGTGATGCCATCGTCGCCGCCTGCGCCCGACTCCTGGGTTTTCCGACCATCGTGCACCTGACGGACGTCCGTGGGGTCTTCGCCGACCCTGCCGATCTCTCGGGAGCCCCCATCCCCCGGATCGATCCGCGGATGCCGCCCTCCTTCCTTTCGGCCGGAAGTACAAAGCCCGACGTCACGGGAGGCATGGCGGGCAAGCTCGCCCCCCTCCTGGAGTTGGCCCGTGAAGGCGTCACGTCCCACATCGCAAGTGGAGTGGAGCCCGGCAACCTCGCCCGCGTCCTCGCCGGCTCCCCCGTGGGGACGGTGATCTCAGGGGTTCCTCACTGACGCTGGAAATCAAAATGTTTCTCGAAGAGGGCGCGCAGAGCGTCCGCAACCGTGGTCTCATCGGGCCCGTCCACAGAGATCTCGACCACGGCTCCCTGGATGAGCCCGAGGCACAAGAGCCCCATGGCGCTGAGCTCAACCTCCATCCCCTGTGCCCCAATCATAATCTTTCCCGAATACCCCGCCACCGCCTGACAGATCTCTGTCGACGGTCTGACGTGGATCCCATCTCGATTCTGCACTGTTGCCGTTGTCCTGACCATACGCCTCCGTTCCCCCATCATGCCGTTTCCGGTGAAAATTGCAAGCAGCTGACCCCGTTGAAAAAGCCGCCACAAATCGGTAGAGTGCTCCCATGAAAACAATCACCCTCCTCGTCACCACCCTGGGCCTGTTCACCCTCGCCTGCAAGCAAAAGCAGGAGTCATCGAAAAACGCCGACTCCTCGGACACCATCAACCACACCGTGAAGTGGAAGACCTTCACCTCGGACAAGGAGGGTTTCTCCGTGATCTACGAGGAGATCCACTCGTCGGATGTCAAGAAGATGAAGTCCCCTGACGGGAAAGAGCTCTCGGTGCATGTGCACTACTTCAACGTCCAGAATGACATCTTCACCGTCCACTGGTACGACCGCGACACGAAGCCCGGCAGCGAACGCGCAGAGCTCAGGGCCCGCATGATCTCTTCCGCCAAACGCATGAGCGGCAACCTGACGGGGCTCAAGGAGACGACCGTCTCCGGCGCCACAGCCCTCCGCGGCATTCTCCTCACTCCTCCGACAAGGCAGTCGCCCGGCGGATTCAAGCTGCTCCTCATGGTGCTCACCCCCTCGCGCTTCTACCTGGTGATGGCCAGCCTCAAGAGCGGCAAGGTCAATCGCGCCAACGGCAAGAAGTTCCTCGACGCCTTTTCCCTCCTCCCCGCCAAATGATCGGGATCTGAGAAAACGCTACTTCTTTTTCGGGGCGGGTTTGGGGGCCTTGGGGGCATCCTTGACCTGGGGAGCCGCCTTCATGTCCGGGGAGGTGTCCTTGCCCTTGGGAGCCCCCATGGCGCCGTCCTTCTTGGGAGGATGGTTCTTGTAATAGTCCAGCAGCTCGGTGTGGTAGCCCAGGGTGATGGTCTCGAGCTTGGAGCGGACGTCGCTGCCCTTGAACTTGTATTCGCCGGCGATGATGACGGGATCCTTCTCCAGGCCTAGGATCTCCTTGAGATCGATGAGATCCTTCACGTACTGTGCCGCACGTTTGTGCTTGAGCAGGACCGCGAGGGTCTTCTTGTCGTACCCCAGCTTCTTGGCGAGCCGCTGCACCGTGGCGGGGCGGTCGGCGGTGCTCCAGAACTTGGTGTACCGCTTGTGGAACCGCCAGAAGGCCTCCTGCCCCTTGGTCTGCAGGACGTCGTGCCCGAGGATCAGTCCTCCGTTCTTGCCCTCCCCCTCGAAGGGGATGGGGAAGTAGAGGACACGCAGCTTGTTCTTCCAGAGCTTGTTCTCCTTCTTGATGTTGTCGTCCATGGTCTTTGTCCACAGCGATCCGTAGGAACTGAAGTACAAGAGGGTCATGTAGACGGTCTTCTCGCTGATCTCGCCCACCTTGTACTTCTTCAGGAAGTTGCGGATCTGCTCCATCTGCCTAGTCGAGAGCTTCTCCCCGGAGGAGGCCTTGAGCTTGGCGTAGGCATCACGCTGCTTGGCCCTCATCCGCTCGGTCACCTTCTGGTCTGCCTTCTTGAGGAAGCTCCTGGAGAGGCAGTACTTCTGGGGGATGGCCGTGGCGCTGTGGCCATACCGGACGTTGAGCTTGGCACAGGCGAATTCCGTGGGGCAGTCCACATCCTTGGAGCACAGCTTGGTGCAGGTGTTCTTGCCCTCCACGGTCAGGCAGCGGGATCCCTTCTCGCAATCACGATCGTTGGTGCACGATTCACCGAGCTGCTTCTTGTTGCAGGCGGTCGTCAAAAGCACGACGCCCAGGACACAAAAGGTGATCAGGTTCTTCTTCATGGTCTTCTCTTTCCTTCTCCAAAGATTGTCGACGCTCCATTATTACTGCCCGAGATATTCCTTTACAAGCGATAAAAAGAGCGTGTTGTTCACTGGCGAGTGCACACTCACACGAAGATAACCAGCCAGCAGCGGGTGTCCGCCAATTGCCCTCACCGCCACCCCCTTGTCCGTCAGCCACTGGTGCAGGGCCGCCGTTCGCGCCCCGGCGGAAAAGGGGATGAAGTTGGTGTGGGAAGGGCGAGCCCGGATCCCCATGTCCCCAAG
>QKIM01000321.1 GCA_003249585.1 Deltaproteobacteria bacterium | reverse complement strand
GGGGTACCCGCGTCCTTGAGAGTTTGAAAAACCACCCCCCATGGTCCCCCACGTAGAGGTTCCCCGCCGCGTCCTCCACTGGCGCAGCCGACATCCGGTATTTGGAGATTTTCCGCTTCTCGATGCGCCAGGGGAAAGGAGGGAAGGTCCGCGGGCTCACACGGTGGAACGACCGCGACACTCCAGACCACGTGGAGGCGGTGCTGCTCCTGGTGTCGTGCTCGCACCAGCGGGGTTGAACGGGAGGACGGGCCACCGGTTTGCGAGGCGTGCCGGCTGCCATGGCGGGCGGCGCGTGCTTCGTCGCGGCGGTCATGGGGGCAGTGGCGGGCGGAGCCATCTCTGCTGGCCCGCGGGAGGCCCCCTTCCCCGTCCCCTTGCAGGAGCCGAGCAGGATGATGGTGAGAGCCAGGGAAGCAAGGCGGGAGTCGGACACTATTTCCGGTTCCTGCGCGCCTCCAGCCCGGCGCTGACGAAGGAGACAAAGAGCGGATGGGGCTTGAAGGGGGTGGACTTGAACTCGGGGTGGAACTGACAGGCGATGAAGTGTGGGTGGTCTGTGACCTCCACGATCTCCACGAGGTTTCCATCGGGGTTTATCCCGCTGATGTGCAGTCCCTTCTCCTCAAACTCCTGCAGGTATTTGTTGTTGAACTCGTAGCGGTGCCGATGGCGTTCCGAAATATGGAGCTCACCGTACACCCGATGGGCGAGCGTCCCCTCGGTGATATCGCAGGCGTAGGCCCCCAGCCGCATGGAGGCGCCCATCTGGCTGATGCGCGTCTGCTCCTCCATGAGATGAATGACAGGGGCGTGGGTGCTGTCACTGAATTCCGTGGAGTTGGCGTCGGCGTATCCCAGTACGTGCCTCGCGAACTCGACACACACCAGGTGCATGCCCAGACAGATCCCGAAGAAGGGGATGCGTTGCTCACGCGCGTACTCAATCGCCGTGATCTTGCCCTCTACCCCTCGCTCGCCGAACCCCCCGGGGACCAGGATACAGTCGATGCCGATGAGGCAGGATTCCACACCCTGACGCTCGATCTCCTCGGAACTGATGTGCTTGAGCCGGACCTTGGCGTCGTTGGCGATTCCCGCGTGGATCAGTGCCTCGTTGAGGCTCTTGTAGCTCTCGAGCAGTTCCACGTATTTCCCTACGACGCCCACGGTGAGCTCCGTACGAGGCTTGTGGATCTTGTTGACCAGATCCCGCCACGGCTCGAGGTTGGGCTGCGCGGCCCAGATCCCCAGCCGCTTGAGCACCTGAACGGCCAGGCCCTCCTCGGAGAGGGTCAGTGGAACCTCGTAGATGCTGCGGGCGTCCCTGGCCGTGATGACACAATTCTCGGGGACGTTGGTGAACAGCGAGATCTTCTTTTTCATCTTTTCGTCTACGTCATGGTTGGTACGACAGACGAGGATGTTGGGCTGGATGCCGATCTCACGAAGCTTCTGCACAGAGTGCTGGGTAGGCTTGGTCTTGAGCTCCCCGGCTGCCTCGAGATAGGGGATGAGCGTGAGGTGGACGAAGAGGGTGTTCTCCTCGCCTTCTTCCATCCGCATCTGCCGGATGGCCTCCAGGAAGGGCAGCGATTCGATGTCGCCCACGGTCCCGCCGATCTCCACGATGAGCAGGTCGTAAGGCTCCGCGGCCCTTCGAATGATATTCTTGATCTCATTGGTGATATGCGGAATCACCTGGACCGTGGCCCCGAGATAGTGCCCAGCGCGCTCCTTGGTGATCACGGAGTTGTAGATCTGCCCGGTGGTCACGTTGTTGAGGCGGGACATTGCGACCCCGAGATATCGCTCGTAATGGCCAAGGTCCAGGTCCGTCTCGGCCCCGTCCTCGGTCACGAACACCTCACCATGCTGGAAGGGACTCATGGTGCCCGGATCTACGTTGATGTACGGATCAAGCTTCTGAATGGAGAGGGAGAGCCCTCTGGCCTGGAGAAGCGCGCCAAGGGATGCCGAGGTGAGTCCCTTCCCGAGGGAAGAAACGACGCCACCCGTAACGAATATGTATTTTTTGTTTTGATTCATGATGACCTCTCTGGGAATTCTGAATACTCAATGATCACCCACTTTGTCAATGAGAATGGCAGTTGCCCCTCGAGTCGAAAACGGTTGCAACTTTTCACCCTATGCCCGATAACCGGTCTCATGCGCCGGGTGATTTTCCTTGTTTTATTTCTCCTTTCAGGCTCGTGCAAGCGCACGGAAGGGCCCGAATCCCTTTCATTTGCCGGATACACCGATCTCGATGCGCTCAAAACCTTTCACAAGGCTCAGTCACACCTTATGAAAGGGGACAACTACCGGACCGCATGCGTCCTCCTCAGACATGAAATCCGGTGGCTGCTCACGGCTCTGGGCCGGGGTGAACACACCTGGACCGCCGCATTGCTGCAGGCGGCCAAAGTGCACTGCCTCACGGAAGGGGGGATCTCCGATCCCTGCGCCCGTACCTTCTACGACCATCTCGACGACCTCGCCGAGAAGTGCCAGAACGCCGATCCTGCGCTGGCGGCCGCAGCCCGTCGCTTCCTCACCTGGCAGGGCAGGCTCAAACGGTCGTGGGGTGAACTCTTTTTCTCCCAGACCCGGCTCCTGCTCGACTCCCCCTTCGCCGAGGAGACCGCCGTCGTCCTCTTCGGCGCGCTCCGGCACGCGTCACGACTCATCAAACAGCGCCCTCTCTCGGAGAAATCCACCGCCTTTATCCGCTTTCTCGGGTTCACCTGTCCGCGCCTCGCCGCCAATTATTCGGAGCGGGGTCCCGACGATCCTGGGAACACCCCCCTGCCACCGGGCGGATGTCTCCCCACCTGTCCCGCCGCGGGCATCAAAGAACCGCTCTTCAA
>QKIM01000077.1 GCA_003249585.1 Deltaproteobacteria bacterium | reverse complement strand
CCCGCATCACCCTGGTCCACAAACCCGACTGGCTCCCCCCCTATGCCAGCGCCATGCTCACCAAGCGGGAGTCCCTGCTGGATAGGGGGATCGCCCTGTACATCCTTGTGGAACTGGACCAGATCCCCGAGGGATTCCCGATCCAAAATACCATGGAGGAACTTGCCGCGGGCGACGAAAACCTTCAGTTGCTCGCGGCGCATATTGCCGCCTCCCTGGGCAACGATCTGGGCGACGCCATGCTCGGGCGCCTCATGGATCTTCCCTCCTCTGCAGTCACCATTCGCTGCATCACGCTCACGGGCACGAAACAGCGGAGCGCACTCTACCAGCGCCTCCTGGACGAGGCCCCCAACCACCAGTACCGTAAACCCGCCTTCGACTCGATCCTGCTCTCGGGACTCGAGGTTCGGGCCGCCGAACAGTATCTCCTCCGTGGAAAGGCTCCCCAACTCACGGTACACCAGATCCGCGCCCTGGTCCTCTCAAGGCGGCCCGAAGCATGGGCGACCATTGAGCGTCTCATCGAGCGCGGGCGCGGCTGGCATCTGGCGATACTGCTCTCCGAGCTCGAGCGCATCGGTGCAGGGGTCGCACTGGGGCCCCAGCTCCACAACCTCCTGAGCCGCGCACAAGAGAACCTCCTTCGTCTACGTTTCGCGGAGAGCAACAGCGCCCATCCGCTCGTGCGGATCCAGATAGCCGCGGAAGCGACCTTCTGGACGCAACTGCTCTTCTCGTGCCTTCGATTGACGCACCCCCGACACGCAGGACGGCTCAGTGACATTGAGAAGTCCGTGTCCTCGAAGAATCCACGCCAGATCAACGCCGCCATCGAACTGCTCGAGGACTGGTGTCCGGCCAACCTTTCCTGGCTGCCCATGGCACTGGAAAAGAAGGTCGCCGACATGGAGGCCTGTATCGATGCCTTCCCGCACATCGATCCCCGGGCGAACACCCTCTCCCTGATCAGCGCAGTGGGAGACACCATCCTCCAGGAGACCATCGAGGTGCTCCTGGGAACCCGCGAGTGTTCCCCCGAGGAACGTGAGCTGGTCTTCAGGGCCATGCACTTGCGCAACTCGGGGTTCTTCAAGAATCTGGCCACGGAGATCCTCATGGAGATCGCGGCCATGGGCGAACGCAGGGAGCTTCCCGGCCAGACGGACCTCTTCAGGGAAGGGGATGAGGGCGACGGGCTGTACTTCGTCATGGAGGGTGAGCTCGACGTCATCATCAAGGAGACCACGGTCAACAACCTCCGGCAGGGTGCGGTCCTCGGAGAGATCGCCCTCTTGGACCAGGGCCTCAGGACCGCCACGATCCGTGCCGCCACCGATGCTGTCCTCATCCGGATCTCGCCGAAAATGTTTGATGAAATGATCCAGGAGTACCCACTCGTCGCCAAACAGGTGGCGGCTACCCTGGTGGGCCACATCCGACGGCTCGTCCCACACGTGGAGACAGCCGCTGTCAGGAGTTGAATGTTATGTCCCGCACACTGCGCATCCTCCCCTTCGCCCTTCTCCTCGGGACCGCTCTGTGGCTCCGGGCACCGTCGGCCGCGGCCGCACGGCGTCCCCTGGCCTCATGGAAGGCCCCCTATAGGACGACGATCCTGAAGCATATTTCAGCGGTCACAACTGCAGGATCCGCCGATTTCATCCCCGTCACTGACCGCATCGCCGCATTCGACCTCGACGGGACCCTCATCACGGAGCGTCCGGACTATTTCCACGGGTTCATCTCGAAACAGTGGCTGAAACTGAGGGTGGCCGCGGATCCCAAGCTCTCCGAACTCCCTGTGTACAAGGCGGTCTTGTCCGAAGACAAGGTGTTCCTGCGCAAAAACCTCACGGAGTGGCTCCTGGAGAGTTTCGCGGGCGAGACACTGGAGCAGATTCACGCCTTCAGCCTCAAACACTTCGCCCAGACCCCCACGGTCAAAGGGGGCAAACCCTTCGCGGCACTGTGGTACCTCCCCATGGTCGAACTCATCGAGCATCTCAAGTCCCGCGGCTTCCGAGTCTATGTCGTGAGCACCGCCCAACAGGAGATCATCCGGGCGGTCATTGCCCATTACCTCAAACTCGACCCAGCCAACGTCCTCGGCTCCATGGCGGCCTTTGAGCCCCGCGGTCGGGGAAAAAAGATCAGCGATCTGGTCCGAGTCAAGAAGGCGTGGACCCCCTTCTGCCACGGCAAGGGCAAGGTGCTGCGGTTCCGTGAGCGTGTGGGGCGCGCCCCCGTCTTCGCAGCAGGCAACTCCACAAACGATATCGCCCTGCTCTATTACGCCGCATCCACGAAATACCGCTCCATGAACCTGGTGCTGGACCATGACGATCCCCGCGAACACATCTATGCAAAGTCCCAGATGCTCGCCCTGGCAAAGAAGGAGGGATGGCAGGTGGTGAGCATGAAGAAGGCGTTCACCACCCTCTACGGGCCGCTGGACTTCGTCCGGCCAGCCTGCGCTGACTCCACGAGCGCCGGCGAGGTCACGCCCGGCCCGCAACGCACCCTGCTGTTCGCTGGAAGCATCGCCGGCATGGTCCTCCTGCTCCTGGGGGCCGTGCTCCTGGTCCGCCTGCGCCGCGGTCCAGCCCCCAGATAATCTGCTGCTTTGGGGAGTGACGCCTAGGGGGCTACGCAGGCATCAGTGGCTGCGTCGGTGCGGACGGTAGTGTTGGAGTACTGCCCCACGCCATCGGGATTGCAGACCAGATGGGTCGAGGCGCTGGCGGAATAGCAGAACTCCTCTACGATGTAGTACACCGGAGCCGAATCGAGGGAAAACTCCTTGCAATACTCGATCTTGGTCCCGGCACAGCGGGGGACGAAGGTGTTGGGATCACAGGGGTGAAGGAGGT
>QKIM01000139.1 GCA_003249585.1 Deltaproteobacteria bacterium | reverse complement strand
GATCGTAGCAGATCGCCGTGAGGACGGCACGCTCCTCAGATGGCACAGCGGCCACCAGGAGCTCCTCCCAGACGGTGGCGACGGCGCGCGTGACCCGCCCGTGCAGGCGTCCCGTGTCCCGAGAGAGGGCGAAGAGGCGACGCCCGATGGATGCAAATGGTGCTGTCTGATGTTGCATGGTCCCCACTATACCTTCTTTCGTCCCCAAACCCCAGATGTTCCGCCCCGTCGGGAACGGACCTCAGGCCCTGCCGAGGCGGGCCCTCTCGAGCACCTTCGAGTAGGGGCGCACCATGCCCGGGACCATCTCCCTGGTGTAGAAGCGGCGCCTGAGGCCCGGGGTCTTGAGGAGCAGATAGAGGAACCGGTTGAGGACGCGGCGCCCCAACTGTGCCGTCGGGAAGTCGTAGAGTCCGTTTTTGCAGAAATACTGGTGGTCGTGCTGGAACACCACCCCCAGGTGGCTGAAGATCTCGTCGCGGAAGAGCTTGTGGGCGCTCACGGCGTCGAAGCGGGGTGGGGGGAAGTATGCGGCGTTTTTGGCCTCGAGGAGGGCCGTGGCCAGGTTGTCGAGCTCGCGCCCGACGGTGTGGGGCTCCCCCGCCTCGTCGGAGACATAGTCCAGGAGGTGATTGCCGCTGTACCCCATGAATCCGTCGAAGACCGACCGGATATGGGGATAATCCGACAGCGGCCCGCTGGCCAGGACCCCCATCTGCTTGCCCTTGATCAGGGGGACGTGCCCGTTGAAGAACAGCCGCGTCAGGAAAGCCTGCCAGCGCGAGGTAAAGAAGCAGGTGTCGATGTCGGAGGCGAACACCACGATGTCGGCCGTCGTGAGCTCCTCGTCGACGAAACGGCGGTGGCCGTCCTTCTCGGTGAAGACGCACCGCAGATCCATGGCGCAGGCGAGGCACCCGGTGCATCCAGAGACGAGGCCGAGGGATTCCAGCCAAACGACCCTGGGAGGCTGGACGAAGTTGGAGGAGAAGCGGTCGATCATGGCCGGGAGGCCCGAGTCCGCCCTCGATGCGTCCGCCACGACGAGCACCGAGGTCTTCGTGTTGTCCAGGTGGGCCCCGGCCTCTCCCAGGTCCATTTTCCCTGCAGGCGCGCCGTGCCGTCGGTACCGGCGCGAGTGGTGCCATGCGCCAGCCTCCGACGCCGTCAGGCGCGCCGCGAATCCACGCAGCTTCTCCCGCCCGCCCTCGGTGGTGAGATCCTGCATGTGGGCCGAGAACCCGCCGACATAGAGCATCTCCAGCCGGTCACACACCGCCCGCATATACTCGTGGGAGGTGTGATCAAAAAAATGAATGGAGGTCGTGAACACCCCGACCCGCTTGCCTGCAAAGGCAGCACGCGCTTCGTCTGACGCGGCCGCGAGCTCCCAGAACCGCATGTACGAGGACGGGACCGTCATGTAGTAGACGGGATAGGCGAGGAGGAGGAGATCGGCCCTCCGTACGGCGTCGAGGACCGCTCGAAGCTTCTCGGGGCGCCGCTCGATGCCCCGGATCTCCTTGGCGATATTGAGGATGTTCAGGGAGGCTCCGGGGATCTTGAGCCCCAGATATTCCACAAACTGCATGGTGACGGAGATGTTCCCCTTGGGGGAGCCGTTGAGGACGACGAGGTTCATGGCAATTCAGGTCTTTCCGCCCCGCAGGGGCATTCGGAGTGCATCTCCTGGTGATCCTGGAGCTCCCAGCCGATGACCTTCAGCCCCATCCCATGGAGCAGCTCGCGAACCTGGGCGTCGGTGAAGGCCTCAGGATCCGAATGGAGCAGGGCGGTGATCCCGTGGGTGAAGAGCCACAGCTGCATGTGGATACGGTACAGGACCTGGTCGGGCAGCTCGCTCAGAAAGGGGTCCCGTTTCATGACATCGATGACGGGCTTGGCCAGGCCACCGAGGGTGTCCCGCAGAAAGATCGGGCTCTTCTCCGAGAGATAGAGGAGGTGAAACAGGTGGGGCTGCTCCCGGCCGAAGGCCACATACCCCATGCCCATGGCAAAAAAACTCTGAGCGTCGGTCTTCTGGACCAGATACGCATCCAGGGCGAACCGCCAGACCTTCTCCAGGAGCGCCTTCTCCAGATCCGCCATGGAGGGGAAGCAGGAATAGACGGGCTGGGTGGAGCACCCCAGGGCGTGGGCGATGTTTCTCGCGCTGAGCTGGCCGATCCCCCGTTCCTGAACGAGGGTAAACGCCGCCTCGAGGATCTGCTCCGGTGTGATGCTGCGTCTGGGAGGCATGTCGTTCCTTTGCCGACTGCATATAACAGCAGAAATATAACATGTGTTATTCTACTCCCCGACGAGTCGCTGTCAAGGGGGATTTCACAGGGAGTTGAAGTCGATGCCGTAGAAGCGCTCGTAGGCGCGGCGGACGTTCGCCAGGAACTTCGACCCAAGGAGCCGCGCCGCGAGCCTGGCCTTGACCGGTGGAAGCCGCAGAAAGGCCCCCGTGAGCCGCTGCAGGACAAGGTGCATCGGGTTCGACGGGTTGTCGAAGATCTGGAACTGCAGGTTGCCGCGCTCCAGGGCCATGAGCACGATACGTTCGAAAATCGTCTCCGGAGAGACCACCGCCTGCGACCTCGGCTCCATGACCAGCGCCCCCTTCGGGCAGCGCGTGACACACACACCGCACCCCAGACAGAAGTCGGCGTCAAGCACCACGTGATCGCCGCCCTGTACGGAGAGCGCCTTGACGGGGCAGCTGCGCACACACCGCCCGCATCCCGTACAGGTGTCTCCGTCCACCCGGACGATCCATCTCGACGTGAGGACGGTGTTCACGTATCCATGCCGGGAGACTCCAGCCAGCAGGTTGCAGCAGCACGAGCAGCAGCTGCACAGATAGTTGGC
>QKIM01000218.1 GCA_003249585.1 Deltaproteobacteria bacterium | reverse complement strand
CGCCGACGGCTTTCTGGGCACCGACCCGCGCACCCTCATGGACATCCTCATCGCCGACGAAGCAGAAATACAGCGCCTCGGGGTCACCCACGAGGCCCTCGCCGACCGCATGGAGGAGCTCCGGGATCGGGGCGCCGCGGGGCTGGGCCTCCCCGAGACCGTGGAGCCGCACTTCGAGGGCCTGGTGGAGGGAGTCCGGGGCGGCCTCCCCTGTCCCTTCGGCTGCGCCGGCCTCATCCACAAGACCAACACCACCGTGACCGACACGCACTCCGGCGAGTCCATCACCTACACGGATCTCTCCATCCACCTCATCCATTCCCACGGGTTCTATCAGGGTCTGGGAGCCCCCTTCCGCCTCGATCCGCAGCGCCTGGCGCGGCTTCTGGAGGTCGCCCCCCTGCCCGTGGATCCCACCCGTGTTCCCGGGCTCCCGCCCCCCAAAGCCGAACGGTGAGAAAAATTCTATTCGGACTCCCTTTACTTGATTATGACAGTGGGTATCTTATGAGGAGGAGCTGTCCATGACCCTCTGGCGTTACCTCATCTTCCTCATCGCGGCCGTCCTCCTGTGGGCGCTGGTCATCCGCTATCTCGCGGGGCGCCTCTTCTCCCTGCTGCCCCTCTCGCGGATTCAGCGGTGGGCCATCTACGCGACCCTGGCCGCCCTCTATCTGGTCGTGGGCGGCATGCGCCGCATCGACCGCTACGAGCGCTTCGGCACCCTCGAGGACCTGCTCGTGATCCTCTACACGGCCCTGGTCTTCGTGGCGCTGCTGGTGACCTTCACCCTCCTGCGCGACCTCGGCTGGTTCGCGCTGCGCGCCATCGACGCCCTCCTCAGGCGGCTCCGCCACAGGGGACTCCTCCCGCAGGCACCGGCCGAGCGGCGCACGCTGCTGGCACGGACGGCCCTCCCCATCCTCGGGCTCGCGCTCTTCGGGATCTTCTTCGGGTATCTCCAGGCCATGACCACGCCACAGGCGCGACACGTCACCATCGCCTCGCCCAGGGTCCCCGCGGGGCTCGACGGCTACCGGATCCTCATGGTCTCCGATCTCCACGTGGGCCCCACCCTGCGACGCACCTGGGTGGAGCGGCTGGTGGAGCGCCTCAACGGATACGAGCGCGACGTCACGGTCATCGTCGGGGACATCACCGACGGCCCCTGGTCCAGGGTCGGCCCCATGCTCACCCCCCTGGCGAGGCTGAAGGGCCCCGTCTACTTCGTCCCGGGCAACCACGAGATCTACTGGCACTTTCCCTCCTGGCGCAAGAACCTGGAGGCCTTGGGCATCAGGGTCCTCACGGAGCGCCACGAGGTCCTCCACCGCCGGGGGGCGAAGCTGGTCCTCGCGGGCATCACCGATGTCTTCAGTTGGTCGGGAGGGAGCACCCACAGCACCGGCAACGCCGCCGTCGCGCTGGCCGGCGCCCCCCGGGACGCCTACCGGATCCTCCTCGGCCACCGACCGACAACTGCCAAATCGGCGCTGGCTGCGGGCTACGACCTCCTCCTCTCGGGACACACCCACGGCGGCCAGACCTTCCCCTTCTCGGTCCTCACGCGGCTCTTCTCCAGGCACGGGCACGGGCTCTCCCACGAGGGCACCCTGACCGTCTTCACCACCCGGGGCGCGGGCTTCTGGGGCCCGCCCGTCCGCCTCCTCACCCCCCCGGAATTCGTGCTCCTTACCCTCCGATCCCGTTGATCTTCTCACCCCTTGGACTTTCCCTGGAGCGTGCTATACTCGGTGCCACACCACCACGGAGGTCACCTATGCACCGCATTCTCTTCGCCGCGCTCCTCACCACCTGTCTTCTCGCCGCCTGCGACGACGAGGACAGCAGCAACAACACCAACAACGCAAACAACATCAACAACACCACAACCACCAACAACATCAACAACACCACAACCACCAACAACGTCAACAACGTCAACAACACCACAACCACCAACAACGTCACCTCCTACGGTACCTGCCCGGAGATGTGCGCCGCGATCTACGACTGCGCCGACATCCCCGAGCGGGACAGTGTCCTGGGCCCGGACGCCGCCAATTGCGAGACCGCCTGCGGTGGAACCGTGACCGATCAGATGGCCGACTGCCTTGTGGGGGCGTCGGACTGCGACTCCCTGGCCGAGTGTCTGCGCTGCCAGACCTACGACGACACCGGGTTCTGTGACGACGCCTGTACCCTGCTGGTAGACCAGTGCCAGGTGGGAGACAACTACGGGCAGTGCACCATCGACTGCGAGATGGTGGGTTCCGGGGCAATGGGGTGCTTCTACGGCGCCGATCGTGAATGCTGGGAGCAGGCAGCGGTGGACCAGGTCTGTGACAGCGGCTGCCCCCAGATCTACTACGCCAAGTGATTATCCACCCGTTTCGGGCCCAAAGCCCGGTAACAGAGGAGTGGCCCGATGCGACATCGACACCTGGGAATCATCACCCTCTTCGTCATCACCCTGGCGGGCTGTCAGGCCGTGGGCGCGGGGATCGTCGCCCCCTTCACCCTGATCGTCGCTGTGGCGCTCTTCACGTTCCTGGCCTGTGCGCCCCCCCTCCTGAGCGGCCGTACCAAAGACAGCAACGCGAACAACGCAAACAACACGAACAACGGCAACAACGCGAACAACACGAACAACACGAACAACACCACCAACCCGCTGGACTCCGACGGCGACGGCGTCCCCGACGACGTGGACAACTGCCCGCTGCTGGCTAATCCCGACCAGGCGGACTCCGACGGCGACGGCTATGGGGACGCCTGCATGCTCGACGGCTACCTCTCCCCCTGCTGCGGTCCCGAGTGCAATCTGGACTCCGACGGCGACGGCATCCCCGACCTCCTGGATCTGTGCCCCGGGG
>QKIM01000035.1 GCA_003249585.1 Deltaproteobacteria bacterium | reverse complement strand
CTGAGGATCTCATCGGGCCGCTGCTCACCCTCGGAGCTGAAGTGGAGTCACGGCCATTGCAGCTTGGAGTCCGCATGGAGCAGCGCGCTGTCGAGATCAACGGCGCCATCTACGGCCGCTGGAAGGATCTCCCCGGACTGCCTGCCGCCGCATACAACTTCACGCTCGGCACCGTGCACACCTTCTGTATGTGTCCGGGGGGCGAGGTAGTGTGCGCGTCGGGGAGGGAAGGGGAGCTGGTAGTCAACGGCATGAGCGGGACACACCGGGCAGCCCCCTGGTCCAATACCGCACTCATCACGCCCGTGGCTCTGCCTGATTGGCACCAGGCGCTCGGACTGCGTCGTGATGTGGAGCGTGCCGCTTTCACCGCCGCAGGGGGGGGATTTGACGCTCCAGCCCAGACTATTGGCGACTTTCTGTCCGGGCGCCTGTCGAGGACACTGCCCAGCTCGAGCTACCGCCCCGGCCTGAGCCCCGCAGATCTGTCGGCCATTCTGCCACCGGTCGTCTGCGAAGCGCTCCGGACCGCCCTTGGGTCTCTCCACACACGCCTCCGGGGGATCCGGGATGGTCTCCTCCTGGCGCCTGAGAGCCGCGTCGCTCCTCCCTACCGCTACCGCAGGGACTCCCTGGGTGCTATCGCCCAAGGGGTCCTCTTCGTCGGAGAAGGTTCGGGATACGCCTCCGGCATCTCCACATCCGCCATGGATGGGATGCGGGTCGCCCTGAACTACCTGAATTCTCTCGTGTCCTGATTTATTCGCCGGGGACGGCGTCTTCGGCACCAGGCGTGCCATGGGGGGGCTCAACGTAGGTCCGTTCGGGGGTGAAGGCACAGTAGCCGAGATAGATGAGGCCCAGCAGGTTGAAGACCAGCCGCCTGAGGCGCCGGATGAACTCCTGAAGCATCCCAATCCCGGGGTGGAAACCGATCAGGCTGAAGATCCCCATCTGGCCCGCTTCGGTGACTCCCATCTCCACGGGAGAGAAGGAGACCAGGGTCTGTAACAGAGCCGCCCCCGTGAACAGGAGGATGGACGTGACAGGGTTGATGCTCATGCCCAGCATCTTCAACACGAACCAGATCTCCAGGCAGACCGAGATATGGGCGATGAGCAGGAGCAGCCCCGACAGGAGAAAACGCCAGTAGTAGGCCCCGGAAAAGGAGTGGAACGCCTCCTCGATCTTGCGGGCAAACCCCAGGAACTTTTCCGGATCGATGCGCCGGACAACCGGAAGCCTGTGAAAGAGCGCCGCGGAACGCTCCACCCCGTAGTACTTGACAAGGAAAAAGAGGATCGGGAGGTGGATGGAGGTGAGGACCCCGGCGATGAGGAACCCCCAGACGATCTTTGTGGGGACCATCGCGGGATCATCGGTGAAGGGACCAAGCGCCAGATAGAGGATGGGCCCGAGGATGGCCAGCAGTTTTTTCGTGACGGCGTAGAGAAAGTTCCAGAGCAACAGCGAGGAGACGCTCTCAGGTCCCCCGATGTCCTGCTTGATGAGGTTTCCCTTGACGAACTCCCCACCGTCGCCCGAGGGGGTGAGGGCGTTTATGGCGGTCCCCGAGTTGGCGACCATCATGACCCGAAACAGCGAGACCGGCTTTCTGATGAGCAATCGCCACGAGAAGGTGTCTCCCACCATGGTGATCAGGTAGATGGGAAAAAGCCAAAGGAAGGCGGGTCCCATTTCCACAAGATGTTCCCGGGTCTTGTCCCACCCGATCTTGAAGATGATGAGGTAGATGATGATCCCCGTCCCGAGAAGAAAGGCGCCGATATTGAAAAGCTGGCTTTTTGATGGTTTCATGGGTCGGTGGGGCCCCTAGATGAGGATGAATTCCTCCTCCTCCTCAATACTCTCGGCCAGAATGTTCTTGTTGGCCTGGACCCGGTTCTCCCCGAGACGGGAGAAATGGTCCTTGAGCTGCGGGACGGAGTCGATGAGACGAGAGAAGTAGTGCTTGCTGAGGAAGAGCAGGGTGCTGCGCGTGGTCGCGACGACGCTGGCCGTCGTCTCGCTCGACTTGAGGAGGGATATCTCCCCAAAGGAGTCGCTGGTCTTGAGCGTGGCCAGCTTGATCTCCGACTCTGAGCGGTGGTTCTTCACGACCTCCATCTCGCCACTGAGGACGAGATAGAGCCCTGTCCCCTCTTCGCCCTCTCGCACGACCACCGTGTCCGTGTCCACGACATAGGCCTGGAAGTGGCGGAGCAGATCCTTGCGCTGCTTCTTGGTGAAGGGACTGAAGAGCGGGGAGGTGGAGAGCAGGTTGCCCAGGAGACGATCCCGCGTGAACCGGTCGAGAGCTTCGGCTACCACAGGCAGGTGCTGGGCGAGCTGGCCGAGATTGGCCGCAGGGAACTCGAGGATTTCACAGTGCGCCATGGTAATGACGGATGCCCCGCGGGGCATCCGCTGCACAAGGGCCATCTCTCCAAAGATGGCCCCCTGATGCAGGGTCGCCAGGTCGATGTTGCGACCGTGGACATCAGTCTTGTACACGGAGAGACTGCCCTGCCCGAGGATGTAAAAGGAGGTACCGGGCTCTCCTTCGCGGATGATGTGGTCCCCGGGTTTGAGTCTATGGATGATCAGCCCTCGGGAGGCCTTGAGGAAGGAGTCTCCGTCCAGATCGGAGAACAGCGGCATGGGGGTCAACTGGGGAGGAAATCCCACCCACTTCTCCCGAGCGGAGATCTCGCTCAAAACGGCTTTCACCAGGTTGTCCACGTCTGAGGTGCCCTCCTCGGGACCTTCAACGGGATGGTCGTCTTCAAAGGGCGCCAGTCGCGAACCGCTGCGGGAAATACGCGGTGATCCCTTGGCATAGATTTCCGCCAGTCGGCCCCAGAGCTCGCTGGAGGTGATCCCGCCCTTTTCCAGGAGG
>QKIM01000345.1 GCA_003249585.1 Deltaproteobacteria bacterium | reverse complement strand
TTGAAGACGGCGTGCTCGGCGATGGACGCGTGCCCCATGTCGAAGACGATGCTCTGGTTGGATTTCCGCGCCTTGGGGATGTTTCGCCGCGCGTCGTCCCTGAGCTGGGCGACGGTGTCGGGGCTTCGGCTGATGCGCGCGTAGGCGGCCGAGAGGATCTCCGGCGTGAAGAGGGCGGGATCGAGTCCGGCGGCGATGGCCTGTTCGATGACGGTGGCGTCGATGTTGTAACCGGCGATGTTCAGTCTCATGGGCGGGTCATCCTTTGGGGGATTTTTTCTTCGTTCGGCGGGGCTTCTTGTGTCGCTTGTGTTTTGGGGACCGCTTGCCGCGGCGCCTGTGCATGGAGCGGCGTGTGCGCCGGCGCCGGCGCCGCTTGATCCTCCCCTTGCCCATCTTGATGACCCGAAGGCGCACGTCGATGACGCCGTGACGCAGGGGCATCAGGGCCTTGAAGGCGGCAGGAGTGAGATCGATGACGCGGCCGCGGATGTAGGGGCCGCGATCGTTGATGCGGACCCGCACGCGCCGCCCAGATTTGGGGGCCGTCACCTCAACAATGGTGCCGAAGGGCAGGGTGCGGTGCGCCGCCGTGAAGGCCTTGGGGTCCACCCGCTCCCCGTTGGCGGTCTTTTCCCGCGTCATTCCGTAGTAGGAGGCCCGTCCGCGCTCGATCCCCGAACAGCCCGCCGAGAGGGTGAGCGCGAGGATCAGGGAGAGCATCTTCATTGCCCTTTGCCCGCGCCGGGGACCCCGGTCCTGAGCATGATCAGGTGCTGCAGACCCAGGATGACACCGGCGATGCTGGCGGAGATGGCGATGAGGTAGGCGCCGATGTCCAGGCGCCCGAAGACGCCCAGCAGGAAGAATAAAAAGAGGTGGAAGTCGCGCTTGGTGAGGTACTTCAGTTTGTCGAGGATGCGCCCGGAGAGGCCGCCGTCCTCATCCTTGCCGAAGCCCACCTTGTAGTCCTGGTTGTTGCCCGTGCCCGCCACCTTGATGAGGTAGTAGTACATGACGATGTTGGCGATCCACTGCCCCACGAAAGCGGCGATGCCCATGTAGATGAACCGGGTCTGGCCCGTGCTCAGGTAGGCCCAGGCGGCCACCCCGGCGAAGAAGATGCAGTTTGTGATGTCGTCGATGATGGTGTCGAGCCAGTCGCCGAAGTGGGTGAACTGGAACTTCACCCGGGCCACCTCGCCGTCACAGCCGTCGTAGATGGAGCAGGCCTGCATGAGGGTGCCGCCCAAAAGCCCGGAGAGGTAAAAGGAGAGCCCCACGAGGTGGTGCCCGAAGGCCAGGAAGAAGCCTGCCGCCACGGCGAAGAAGCCGTTGATCACGCTGAGCTGGTTGGGGGTGATGGGGAAGATGGCCAGGACCCGGCTCACGGGGAGGCTCATGGGGCGGTTGAAGGTGCGCGCCACGAGGCCGTCCTGGGGCTTGCGCAGGGAGTGGAAGAGCAGCGTGCCGGCGGAGTAGACGTCGGCTCTCGAGTCGATGCGGCGGAAGAAGGGGCCGGGCCCGCGGGCGATCTCGCACTCCTTGGTCTTGCTCAGTTGGGTGAGGAGCTTGAGGTCGCCGTTCTCGGGATCCACCTCGAGCGCCCGCGACAGGGCGGGGATGTGGCCGTGCCCCACGCGGGCGAACCCCACGTAATGGTCCTGATCGAGGATGGGGAAGCCCTCGGAGCGGGTCCACCACTTGTGCCCGTCGGCGGGGGCTCCCGAGAGCAGCAGCAGGCCCTTGGACGAGGTCAGGGGCTTTGTCTCATTGAGGTAGCCCTTGTGGAAGACGGCGTCACCCCGGATGAGGTAGAACTCCTCTTCCAGGGCGGGGAAGGTCTCCACCACCTCGACCTCCATGTCCTCGGGCTTTCTGGCGAAGCGCCATTTGCGCAGGAGGTTGCCGGGATCGAGGATGTAGGCCTTGCGCACACCGTGGTAGTAGAGCCCGAAGAGATGCCGGTCCAGCAGGGACAGGCCCCCGACGCGCAGCAGGGTGTAGAGCCCCTCGGAGTCTTTCTTGCCCGGGATGATTACTGCCGCGTTGGCCTTGGTCATCGTCTCTCCTCCTTGTCGAGCGCCGCCAGCATAACGTATCCTTCACGAATCCGGAAGAGGGCAGTGAGGTGCCCGAAGACCGCGAGGACGATCATGAGCCACTCCACGGGGGTGAACAGCCACCAGCGGAACCACCCCAGGTGCATGGAGAGCATCTGGATCCAGGGAACGAGGATGAGCAGCACGTGGCGCTCCGCGCGGCCCAGGATGCCCGACTCCACGCGGCCCCCGCCCGAGGCCTGGCTCTGGCTGCCCAAAAAGGAGACCAGCAGCACGGCCACGATGGCCAGATGGGCCAGCATGGGGGTCGAATAGGCGGAAAAGGCGATGCCTGTGAGGATGGCCACGTCGGTGTAGCGGTCCACCACGCAGTCCAGGAAGTCGCCCAGGGGGGAGGCCTTGCCGTAGCGGCGGGCCAGGTGCCCGTCGAGGAGGTCCAGGATCCCGTTGAGGATGGTAAAGGCCGAGGCCAGGGCCAGGCCGAGGACGCCGCCCCACCACCAGGCCACACCGGCCAGGAGCCCGGGGATGAGGGACCAGAAGGTGATCAGGTTGGGCGAAGTGTGCTCGAGGGAGTTGCCGATGGGGGTGAGCAGCTTCTCTTTGAGTGGGCGCAGGAGATGGAGCATAGGTTACCCGATTTTCGACACGGCCGCGGCGAAGACGAAGAGCAGCATGGTCATACCGGTTATCCAGCCGAAGATTTTATCGCGAAGTTGCAGGCGCTCCGTGAGAGGGGCGTCCTGGGGCAGGACCTGCAGCCGCCGGCTGTCCCGGACGAGACGATACATCATGAGGGTGGAGAAGATAAGGGAAATCGCCAGCAGCAAAAGGGAA
>QKIM01000614.1 GCA_003249585.1 Deltaproteobacteria bacterium | reverse complement strand
GCCACATACCCCATCGCCCCCAGATAGAATCCCGTCCCGGGCGAGAGTTGCAGGCGGTTCAGCCCGTGCATGTGGGGCATCACCGCGACCCAGCCGATGAGGATGGCGAAGCCGATGGAGACGGCGATGAGGTAGGAGAGGTGGTACTTGTCCACGGAGCGCTGGGCGTCGAGGGTCTTGTCGGCGGTGAAACGCCGGATCAGGACCACAAAACCGGCGATCCCCACCACGAACTGGAACCACTTGAGCCCCTCGGCGACAGGCGCGAGATCCTTCTCGATCTTCTGGATGCTCACGCTCCTGCACCGGTCGCGGCGGCACTGTTCGACCTCGGTGTAGCCGATCCCGAAGGAGCCTCTGCGGGCCTCCCTGGACAGAAGGCTGGTGCTGAACACGGAGATGAGGATGAAGATCCCCGCCCCTGCGGCGATGAAGGCGCTGATTTTTCGCTTGCTCATGTGCTCTCCTGACATATGCCCCCGGGGGGCGGTCTGCGTGTTTTTCAACCTCTACCATATTCGGGGGGCCGTGCATACCCCCGTCACGGCCACGGTCCCGCTATTTTCTTTACATTTTTTCGGAAATCAGCTATTTCCCCGGTCCCACCCCACGCGTAAGGAGCGTGCCATGACCTACCCACAAGTTGTGAAAATCTATGCCACCTGTCAACAGGCCAGCTACGAGACCCCCTGGCAGGCTCACGCCCCCGACACGGCCACGGGCTCCGGGGTGATCGTGGGGAACGGCGAGATCCTGACTGGCGCCCACGTGGTGGCCGACGCCACCTTCATCCAGGTGCGGCGCATCGAAAACCCCGACAAGGTCGTCGCCCGGGTGAAGGCCGTGTGTCACGACTGTGATCTGGCGCTTCTGGCCGTGGACGAGTCCTTCACCAAGGGGATCCGGCCGGCCCCCATCGGGGATCTCCCGAGCCTCAGGGACAAGGTGTCCGTCATCGGGTTCCCCATCGGCGGTGACGAGGTCAGCATCACCGAGGGCGTGGTCTCCCGCGTGGAGGTCCAGCAGTACAGCCACTCCCAGCGCTATCTCCTGGCGGCCACGGTGGACGCAGCCATCAACAACGGCAACAGCGGCGGCCCTGTCTTCAAGGGGCGCAGCATCGTCGGCATCGCCTTCCAGGCACTGGAAGACGCCCAGAATATCGGCGAGATCGTCCCCTCCTCCCTCATCAGGCATTTCCTCGACGGGATCAGGGGTGGGAAGCACGCCCAGATCCCCGGGGACGGCATCGTCTGGATGAACCTGGAGAACCCCTTCTTCCGCAAGCAGCTCAAGATGAAGCGGGGCCAAAGCGGCGTGTACATCGTGGACCTGGATCACGCGAGCTCCGGAGCGGATCTGCTGAACAGGGGTGACGTGCTCACCGCCGTGGACGGCAACCCCATCGCCAACAACGGGACCATCCTCTACCACGGCCGGTACCGGACCATGTTCGAGGCCTTCCTGTGCGACCACTACATCGGGGATCGCGTCCCCGTGGAGATCCTCCGGGACGGAGTGCCCCTGACCTTCGACATCACCCTCACCGAGCAGAAGGATCTGGTGCCCCGCTCCCAGTACGATGTGCTCCCCACCTATTTCATCTTCGGCGGCCTCGTCTTTCAGCCCCTCACCCGCAACTACCTGGAGACCTGGGAATCCTGGTACAAGAACGCGCCCCAGGCCTTCGTCTCTTCCTACTACCACGGCGTGGTGACCGAACCGCGCCGGGAGCTGGTGGTCCTGACCCGCGTCCTGGCCCATGAGGTGAACATCGGCTACGACGGGATCTTCGAGGAGACCGTCGACCGGGTCAACGGTGAGATCCCGCGGGATATGCGCCACTTCGTCCAGCTCGTGGAGGGTGCGAAGACCCTGACCATCACCACCACCGACCACGGGGTCCTCATGCTCGACGCGGCAGCCTGCCGCCGCGCCATGCCCGAGATCCTGGAGCGTTACCGCATTGACCGGGACCGCTCCATGGACCTGGAGCGCGCACCTCAAGCATGAAATTCTTTTCTTGAACCGCCTGTCATGAGTGAATATCATTCATGCATGACCCCCACCCTCGATCTGCAGCAGCTCAAATCTTTTTATCACACCGTGCGCACCGGCTCCTTCACCGAGGCCGCCGCGGCCCTGGGCCGAACCCAGAGCGCCGTGAGCCACGCCGTCGCCAAGCTGGAGGAGGGGCTCGACACCGGCCTGCTCGTCCGCCAGGGACGCCGCTTTCACCTCACGGAGGCGGGGCGGGTCCTCTACACCGCTGCCGAGCAGGCGTTCCTCCTCCTGGACAAGGCCATGGAATCCATGGCCGAGGCCAGGGGGCACGCCCTGGGGCATGTCCGCCTGGGTGTCACCGTGGAGTTCGGCTGCTCCGTCCTCATGCGCCAGATGGAGCCCTTCGTCACGGCCCACCCTGAGCTCTCGCTGGACTTCCACATGGATCACCGGCTCATCGACGGGCTGCTCCGGGACGAGCTGGACATCATCATCGACTGTGTCCACCACCAGGTGGCAGGAGTCCTCCGCACCCCCCTCTTCCGGGAGCTCTATGCCGTAGTAGCCTCCCCGGCCTATGCCCGGATGTGCGGCATCGAGGCCGTGGGGGATCTGGACCGCTGCACCATCCTCTCCATGGACGGTGACGGGGCGTGGTGGCAGAAGTTCCTCTACTCGGTCCCCGGGAATCGTCGCCCCTCCCTGAAGGCCCACCGGTTCATCACCATCAACCTCATCCGCGGGATGATCGCCGCCGCAGAGGAGGGCATGGGCGTGGCCCTGGTACCTCTGTATTCCGTGAAGCCGGAGCTGGAGCGGGGGTCCCTCGTCCAGCTCTTCCCCCACATCCACCTTCTGGAGGACCAGTTCAGTATCTATCAGAAGGAGGCCCGGGC
>QKIM01000046.1 GCA_003249585.1 Deltaproteobacteria bacterium | reverse complement strand
CGAGCAGCTCTTCGAGAAGGCCGAGGAGTGGAGCGAGCTGGCCGAGATCCTCAAGGCCATCATCGAGCTGCACAATGAAGAGCGCATCCCCAAGGCCTTCAAGTTGGCCACCATCCAGGCCGAGAAGCTCGAAGACACCTACGAGGCCATCTCGGCCCTCAAGCTCATCGTCGAGGAGAGCCCGCAGAACGTCCAGGCCCTCCAGAAGCTGGCCGACCTCTACAAAAAAGAGGAGAACTGGCACGACCTCATCAGCATCATCGACCGCATGGTGGCCCTGGAGCCCGACGACACGCGCCGCAACAGCCTCATCTTCGAGATGGGCAGCGTCTACCAGCACGAGATCAACGACGTGGAGCAGGCCCTGGAGAAGTATCGCTTCATCCTCGACTTCAACAACACCCACGTCAAGGCCCGTGAGGCCCTGGAAGAGCTCCTGCAGGAAGAGGAGCACCGCAGCGCCGTCGCCACCATCCTCGAGCCCATCTACATCAGTCAGGGCGCCGACGAGTCCCTGATCTCCATGTACAAGCTGGTCCTCGAGGAGGCCACCGATCCCGACAAGCGCAAGGTCACCCTGCGCGCCATCGCCACCCTCTACGAGAAGCTCCAGTCCCTCACCGACGCCTTCGTGTACTGGGGCCTCCTCTTCAAGACCGGCGCCGCCGACCGCGAAGTGGAGCAGCAGCTCCACCGCATCGCCTCCATGGAGAACAACTGGAGCGATCTGGTCACCATCTACGACGAGGTCATCGAGGAGGTGTACGAGCCCGAACTGAAGAAGAGCCTGCTCATGACCGAGATGCGCATCTACGAGATCTCCATGGAGAACCTCGAGGGCGCGGTGAAGGTCATGGAGAAGGCCGCCGAGGCCCTGGCCGACGACATGCAGGTCCTGTCCGAGTACGACCGGCTCCTCGTGGCCACCGCCAAGTTCGAGCGCCTGGCCGAGGTCCTGGAGATGGAAGCGGGCGCCAGCTTCGAGATGGATCAGAAGGCCACCTACTTCCACCGTCTCGGGCAGCTCCGCAGGGAGCGGTTCAGCGACGGCAGCGGCGCCATCGAAGCCTGGCGCGAGACCCTGCAGTTCGTGGACACCCACGAGCCCACCATCGCGGCCCTGGAGACCATGATGGAGGAGGGCGGGGAGCTCCTGGGCGAGGTCATCGATGTCCTCCAGCCCATCTACGAGGCCCTGAACCTCACCCGCAAGATCGTGGTGCTCCTCTCCCACAAGGTCACCCTGGCCGAGGATCCCATGGAGCGCGCCGCCATCTACGAGAAGGCGGCCCGCCTGTGCGGGGAGCTGGGCGAGATGGACAAGGCCCTCGACTACTGGGCCAAGGCGACCAAAGAGGCTCCCGAGGACGCCTCCTACCTCGAGCAGTTCATCTCCATCGCCGACCTCTCCGACCGGCAGGAGCTGGTCATCGAGGCGGTCAAGGAGCTCATCGGCAAGAACCTCGACGAGATGGTCATCATCCCCATGTGCCTCAAGGCCGCCCCCGTGGCCCTGCGCAAGGGCGACATCCCCTCGGCCGAGTTCTTCTACCAGTCCGTC
The DNA here is from genome assembly GCA_003249585.1 of Deltaproteobacteria bacterium. Classification (GTDB taxonomy): domain Bacteria; phylum Myxococcota_A; class Polyangia; order HGW-17; family HGW-17; genus SZUA-580. The sequence continues at coordinate 9,358 of QKIM01000046.1, read as the reverse complement.
CTCAAGCGCGAGGAGGAGAACCTCGACGCCCTCAAGGCCCTCGAGGAGCTCTATCGCGTGAGCTCCAAGGACCAGGACCTCGTCGACATCCTCTCCAAGCGCGCCGAGCTCGAGTACGACCCGGACGCGAAACGGAAGCTCCTCGTGGAGATCGCCAACCTGAGCGAGGCGCGCCTGAGCAACACGGACCGCTCCATGGCGGCCTGGAAGGAGATCCTGGAGCTCAACGAGAGCGACAACGAGGGGCAGACCCAGCTCATGCGGCTCTATACGGCCCTCGAAAAATGGGAGGAGCTCATCGAGATCCTCCGCACCCGCATCAACTACATGTCCGATCCGGCCGATGCCCAGGCCCTGCGCCGGAACATCGCCCAGATCTTCCAGAAGAACCTGAAGAACGCCGAAGAGGCCGAGGAAGCGTGGCGCGAGGCCTACGACATGAACCCCTCGGACGAGGAGTCCTTCAAGGCCCTCAAGACCATCTACATGAACAAGGAAGACTGGGACGCCGTCAAGGACATGCTCTACACCAAGTTGAGCCAGGCGCCCTCCGAGCCCGACAAGATCCCCATCCTGGAGAACATGGCCAAGCTCGCCACGGAGAACATGAACGAGCCCGACGAGGCCGCCGAGTTCTACCGCATGATCCTGGAGATCGATCCCGGCCACGAGAAGGCCTACAAACGCTCCGAGACACTCTTCCTCGCCAACGAGCAGTACTACGAGCTCATCGAGGTCCTCAAGAAGCGCGTCGAGCACTTCAACAGCATCGGTGACGGCGAGAAGGCCGTGTTCTACCTGGACCAGATGGCCCGCATCTGGGAAGAGAAGCTGGAGACCCCCGGGGAGGCCATCAAGATCCTCGAGCAGATCCTCGACACGAACCCCTCCAACGTCACGGCGCTCACGGGCATGGCCCGCCTGTACCAGAACATGGAGAACTGGGAGCTGTGCCAGCAGTACCTGGAGAAGGCCGCCCTCCTCGAGCCCCAGGGGCGCGAGGGTGCCGAGCTCGCCTTCAGGCGCGGCAACATCGCCCTCAAGCTCAACGACGAGGAGATGGCGATCCAGCGCTGGGACGAGGCGCTGCGGCTCTTCCCCATGCACGAGGAGGCCTTCACGGCGCTCTCCACGGCGGTCCAGGCCAAGGGCGACAAGCAGACCCTCCTGCGGCTGTATCAGCTCAAGCTGCCCCTGGTCCAGGATCCCGAGGAGAAGCTCCCCATGCTCCTCACCATGGCGGACCTCTTCGTGGACGTCGACGCCTCCGAGGCAGCCTTCCCCTACCTGGAGGAGGCGGTGCAGATCGACCCCGAGAACACCGAGGTCAAGCGCAAGCTCGGTGACATCTACTTCGCCGCCGGTGACAACACCAAGGCCATGGAGATCTACACAGGCCTGGCCGAGCTCCTGGAGGACAACCGGCGTGCCAAGCACGACCTGGCGGTCATCTACGAGCGCATGGCGGGCATCCGTGAGGCCGAGGGGAACCTGGAGGACGCCATCGAGCTGGCCTCGAAGGCCCAGCGCATGGATCCCACCTACGTCACCAACGTGATCAAGCTGGCCCAGCTGCATGTGAAGGCCGGCGAATTCGACAAGGGCCAGAAGCTCTATCGCGCCCTGCTCTTCCAGAAGCTCGATGGCGAGATCACCAAGGGCGAGATCTTCCTGGAGGTGGCCAGGCTCGATCTGCAGATGGGCAACAAGACCAAGGCCCTCGCCTCCGCCAAGCGCGGCCTCTCCGAAGACCCCTCCAATGGAGCCATCCAGGCCTTCATTGACGAGATTTCATGACCAGCCCGATTCCCACAGTGACAGCCGCGTCGTTCATCACCGGGGCCCGCAGCAGCGAGTACATCCCCGACACCGGCCTCCCGGAGATCGCCGTCGCCGGCCGCTCCAACGTCGGCAAGAGCTCCCTTCTGCGGATTCTCCTGGACAACCGCAAGCTCGTCCGGGTGAGCCAGACCCCGGGCCGGACCCGGGAGGTGAACTTCTTCTCCGTGAAGACCAAGGAGCTCGGGGAGTTCACCCTGGCGGATCTTCCCGGCTACGGATACGCCAAGGTCCCCGTCTCCCTCAAACGGGAGTGGGGCTCCTTCATCACCGAGTATCTGGAGAAGCGCGAGGAGTTGATCGTGGTGATCCTGCTGGTGGACGCCAGGCGGGACGTGCGCACCGAGGAGCAGGAGTTCCTCGGGTGGCTCAACCACCTGGGCATCCCCCTGCTGGTTGTGGTCACCAAGATGGACAAGGTCCCCAAGACCGGGCGCATGTCCGTGCTGCAGAACGTGAAGAAGGCGCTGGGCCTGCCGGTCCTGCCCCTGAGCTTCTCGGCCCAGACCAAGGAGGGGCTCGACGCCCTCTGGCGCAAACTCGGCCTCCTGCTTCCCTCCCCGGAGGAGCTCCATGACGAACCATGAGATCATCGCCATCGACGCCTCGCGCCTGGAGGAGATCCTCGCCATAGAGACGCTCTCCTTCGGGTCCCCCTGGTCCTCCGCGGCCTTCGAGGGGGAGTTCAGTCAGCCGCACTCCTTCACCTACGGGGTCGTCTCCACCACCGACCACAAGCTCCTTGGCTACATCGTCTTCTGGCTCGTGGAAGACGAGGTCCACATCCTCAACCTCGCCGTCCACCCCGCCTTCCGCCGGGAGGGTCTGGCCAACGCCCTTCTGACCCACCTCGTGGATCTCTCCCAGAAGGCCATGTGCCGCATGGTCTTCCTGGAGGTTCGCCCTTCCAACAGGCCGGCGCTCGGGCTCTACGAGTCCTTCGGCTTCGTGCGGGTGGGTATTCGCCCCAACTATTACACCGACACCAAAGAGGACGCGCTCCTGTATACGTTGTTCATGGAGGACGACAATGAGTATTGAATCCGGCATCAAAGACATCTACACGGGCCTTGGCCTCTCGCAGGTCCCGCGCTTCCTCTCCACCATGGACAGAAACCCCCTCTCCCCCACCTACGGGTGCGCGCACCGAGAGTACTGGCTGGCACGGGCCGTGGACTTCCCCTCCTCCATCGCCCAGTACGGGATTCTGGGACTGACCCTGGCCTACACCACGCCCTTCCCGGGCAACCAGTTCCACGATCAGCCCAAGGTGGGGCAGTGGCTCAAGGCCGGGCTGCTCTATCTCACCGGCATCCAGCACAACGACGGCTCCTTCGACGAGTTCTACCCCAACGAGCGCGGCTGGGCCGGTCCCACTGGGTTCCTGCTCCACGCCATGAACCACGCCTACGTGGCCGTAAAGGACCTTCTGTCCGACGACGAGGAGGCCGCTGTGCGTGCCATGATGCTCAAGGCGGCGCGTTTTCTCGGCGAGAACGATGAGATCGGCGTCCTGGCCAACCACCACGCCATGGCCCTCCTGCCCCTCGGGGAGACCATCGAGCTCTTCGACGCCCGGGAGCTCGAGCCTCTCTTCGAGGAGCGCAAGGCCGACTTCCTCACCTACTGCCACGAGGAGGGGTGGTGCCTGGAGTACGACGGCGTCGACCCGGGCTACCTGAGCGCCACGGTCACCTTCCTGGCCCGCCTGCTGCAGGTGCGCCCCGATCCCGAGCTGGCCGAGGTGGCGCGCAAGGCCATCCACTTCACCCAGTATTTCGTCTACCCGGACTACCATTACGGAGGGACGCTGGGCTCCCGCGAGACCTTCCACTTCTACTCGCACGGCTACGAGCTCCTGGGATCAGAACACCCCCTCGCTCTGGCCCAGGCCTCCCACATGGCCCGGGGCTTCCTCAAGGGCGCCTCCGTCTATCCGGCCCTGCAGGCCGAGCGCTACTTCGTCTACCGCATCCCCGAGTTCCTCTTCTCGGCCCGGGACGTGGCCAAGCGGCCCAAAAAACTTCCTCCCCTGCCCTGGCAGGAGCCCAACGACACGAGCTTCTACTTCGAGGGCGCCGGGATCTGGGGTGGCAAGCGCGGAGACTACTACGCCGTTGCCAACCTTGCCCGGGGCGGCAACATCAAGATTTTCCGGCTCAAGGGCGACGAGGGCGAGATCATCACCTCGGACTGCGGCATCTCCGGGATCCTCGAGAACGGCACCATGTTCACCTCCTCCTGGGTCGACCCTTCGCGGCGGTTCACCGGGCACGAGGTGGAGGCCTCCGTCACCCAGCGCTGCCTGACCCTCCACTCCCAGACCTTCGATCCCGTGAAGATGACGGTCTTCCGCACGGGCATGGCCGCCCTCGGCTGGCATCACAAGACCGCCTACCACCTCAAGGGGCTCATCCGAAAGGTCCTCATGCTGCGCAACAAGACCGTCCCCGTCACCCTGCAGCGGCACATCACCTTCAACAGCAGCGGCGTCACCATCACCGACGAGATCACGGCGCCGCGCACCCTCAAGATCAAGAAGCTGCTCGTGGGGGAAGAGCTCCCCGTGCGCTACGTGCCCCAGTCCCGCTATTTCCAGCCGGCCGAGCTCAAGGTGAAGGGGTACAACGTCTCCTCAACGGAGATGAAGAAGCTCAAGGACACGGGCAAACTGGTCATCACCCGCCATTTCGACTGAGAAAACTCAAGGGAGAGAAAAAGGGGGAATCAGACGCCGGGGTCGCGGAGATCGAGGACGGCTTCCGTGATACGGTTGATGGCCTGCTCGAGTTTCTCCATGGAGAGGGCATAACTGAGGCGGATGTGGGAGGGCGCGCCGAAGGGCGTCCCGGGCACCACGGCGACGTGGCTGCGCTCGAGCAGGTAAGTGGCGAAGTCCATGTCGGTCCTGAGGAGCTCTCCGGAGGGCGTGATCTTTCCGAGGAGCTTGGAGATCCGGGGCAGCACGTAGAAGGCGCCGCGGGGCTGGTGCATCTCCATGCTGTCCAGCTTGTCGAGGAGCCTGATGACGTTGTTGCGCCGGTTGGAGAACTCCTGGCGCATCTCCTCCACGGGATTCTGATCCCCGGTGAGGGCCTCCAGGGCGGCCATCTGAGAGACGGCAGCGGGGTTGGAGGTCGTGTGGCTCTGGATATGCGCCATGGCCTTGGTGATCTGTCGCCGCGCGATGGAGAATCCGATGCGCCATCCGGTCATGGCGTAGGCCTTGGAGACGCCGTCGATGATGATGCAGCGCTTGCGGGCCTCTTCACCGAAGGAGGCGATGGAGGCGAACTTCCCGTTGCCGTAGATGAGCTTTCGGTAGATGTCGTCGGCGATGACCATGATGTTGGGATAGTCGAGGACCACCTCCAGCAGCGCCTTGAGCTCTTTCTTGTTGTACACGGACCCCGTGGGGTTGGAGGGGTTGTTGAGGATGAGCAGCCGGGTCCGGCGCGTGATGGCCGCCCGCAGCTTCTCCGGCGTGAGGATGAACCGCTCCTCGAGCGTCGTCGGCACGAAGACGGGGATGCCCGACGCGAGGGTCACGATGACGGGGTAGGAGACCCAGTAGGGCGCCGGGATGATCACCTCGTCACCGGGGTTGAGAAGGGCCATCATGGCGTTGTACAGGCTGTGTTTCGCCCCCGACGAGATGATGACGTGTTCCGCGGTGATGTTGTCGATCCCGTAGTCCGCGCGGATCTGGTTTGCCACAGCCTTGCGCAGCTCGATGATCCCCGCGGCGGCTGTGTACCGGGTCGCGCCGGCGTCCAGGGCCTTCTTGGCCGCCTCGATGATATGGGGAGGAGTGCCAAAATCAGGCTCGCCGATGGAGAGGCTGATGACATCCTTTCCTTCGGCCACCATCTGTTTCGCGCGGGCCGTGATGGCCAGTGTCGGGGAGTTCGGAACAAACCGGATTCGATGAGCAACCTGCATATGTTCTATTCCTGTTCGAGCTTGTTTTTCAGCGCCACGACGACATTGTCGGGTACGAAGGCGCTCACATCGCCGCCGTACTGCGCCACCTCCTTGACCACGGAGGAACTGATATAGAAATATTTCTGGGATGTCATGAGGAAAACGGTGTCTACCTCTGGGTAGAGATGCACGTTCATGTTGGCGATCTGGAACTCATAATCGAAGTCCGAGATGGCTCGGAGCCCTCTGAGGATCGTCTTATAGCCGCCCTGCTTCAAATAATCCACCAATAGACCGCGAAAAGAAACGACATCGATACGTTTTTCGGAGGCGAAGATCTCCTGGAGGAGCGCCACCCGCTCATTTATGCTGAAGAGGCCGCGCTTCTCAGAGTTGACCGCCACGGCGACCACCACGCGGTCGAACACCTCGAGCCCGCGCTCGATGAGATCGATGTGACCATAGGTGACAGGATCAAAGGACCCCGGATAGACCGCCGTCTTGAGTTCCATAGAAGTTCACCATTGTCTCTCCCCACTTGCGGGAGGTCAGAAGGGAAAACCCCGCGAGGGTCTCGGGGGGAGCCGGATACCGGGTCTGGTACTCGACCATGAGGAGACCGTCCCCGGACAGAAGGTGGAGGGGCCCCAGACGTTCGAGGAGCTCATCTCTCATCTCGACCTCGCGATAGGGAGGATCCATATAGATGCCATCAAAGGTACGTCCTTGCTCCGAGAGCGATGTCACGGCCTTGCGCACGTCCCTCCTGATGAGGTGGGTCGCGTGGGGCTCTCCCAGTGACTGTAAATTGTTTTCAATGGCATGGCAAGCTGAACGGAAATATTCCACAAATACTACATCGGCCGCCCCGCGGCTGAGGGCCTCGATCCCCATGATCCCCGAGCCAGCGAAACAATCAAGGAAATGATTGAAGGGTTCACCTCTGAGGTGTCTGGCGATGTCGAAAACGGCGCTGCGGACCATGGAGGGCGTAGGACGAACCACATCTCCCCGTGGTACCGTCATCTTCCGCCGCACATACCGGCCTGAGGTCACCGTCAACATCTGCGCTCCTTTGGGCCACGCTTCAGCCTGGCCACAGTGGACTTCACCAAAAAAGTGCCCCCTGTGCAATGAATTCCCCTCGAAAAAAGCACCGCCCCCCATCCCAAGGTATCCAAGGCACAGGAATTCCCTGTATCTTGCGTTTTTTTGCAGACCTTGGGGGCCGCTTCCACTATGATGATGGCGTTTCCGATCACCCGGGCCGCGGTGGCACGACGACAGGACGATGTATGACCGCTGAGAACTCCATAGAAGATCAATACAACCGGAGCTTCGCGCCCGGCACGGTGCTGTTCAGCGAGGGCGAGGACGGCAACGAACTCTTCGTCATCCGCAAGGGAAGCGTCCAGATTTCCAGAAAAATTTCCAATCGGGAGTATATCATCGCCATTATCCCCGAGGGCAGCTTCTTCGGCGAGATGTCCCTGCTGCTCAACCGTCCGCGCACCGCGACGGCAACGGTGATCGAGCCCTCCCAGATCCTGGTCTTCGATCAGCCGACCTTCCTCAGGATGGTCTCCTCGCAGAGCAACATCGCCATCTCCATCATGAAAAATCTTGCTCAGCGGCTGTATCGGGCCAACATTCAGATCGAAACCCTCCTTTTGAGTGACAAAACGCACAGAGTCGTCAAAGCCCTCAACTATCTCTCCCTCGAGGAGGGAGAGGCACGGCCCGACGGCATCTTCGTCCCCACGACCCTCAAGCGGCTGTCGGCCTTCGTCGGATTCCCCCTCGGGCAGGTGGCCGCCATCATCGACAAGCTCGCCGAGGCGCTGCTGGTGCTCCCCCAAAGAGACGGCTTCCTCATCGCCGAACAGGGCCGATACGTGGAATTCCTCGAATTTCTCGACATGAAGGAAAAATTTGGCGGATGAGGTTCACTGACCTGCGCTCGGCCACGGAGATGCTCTACGGGCTGAGGCGGGCGGGGATCAAACTGGACCTGGGCCCTGTCATCCGGGGACTCCGGGCACTGGGAGATCCTCAGCGTCGCTTTCGAGCCATCCACATCGCCGGCACCAACGGCAAGGGGAGCACGGCCGCCCTGTGCGAGGTGCTGCTGCGAGGCCTCGGACACCGCACCGGTCTTTACACCTCACCCCACCTGGTGCGCTTCTCGGAGCGGATCCGTGTCGACGGCCGGGAGCTGTCCGAAGAGGCGTTCATGACCCTGCTCGGCGAGGTCCTCACGGCAAACCCGGGCTTCTCGTTCTTCGAGGCGGCGACGGCCATGGCCCTGTGCCACTTCGCCCGCGAGAACGTCACCTGCGCCGTCATGGAGACGGGCCTCGGCGGCCGCCTCGACGCCACCCGGGCCGTAGACGCCGCTGTCTCCGTCATCACCTCCATCGGGCGTGATCACGCGCTCGCGCTGTCGGGGTCGCTGCGGCGGGTCGCGTGGGAGAAGGCGGGGATCATGGAACCCGGCGTTCCCTGCATCATCGGGTCTCTCTTCGGACCGGTGGACCGGGTGCTCCGAGAGGCCGCCACCTCCCGTGGGGTCGAGCTCCTCACGGCCCAGCGTGATTTTGTCTTTCGGCATACCGGCCCAATGACCATGGCGTATCGGTTCCGGGACGATCCCCTCGTGGAGGTCGCTCTCCCACTGGTGGGCATCCACCAGCCCCAAAACCTCGCCTTCGCGCTGACGGCCGTGCGGCTCTTTTCCCAGCGTCCGCTGGATCCCGATGCGGTCCAGCACTCCCTCGAGGGCTTCTCCTGGCCCGGCAGGCTCAGCCGACACGGCCGCTACTGGCTGGACGGCGCCCACAATCCCCCTGCGGCCGAGGCGCTCGCCACGACCCTCGGGACCCTGGATCCTCCCTGGGATACGCTGGGTATCGGCATGAACGCCGACAAGGAGATCCTCCCCTTTCTCAGGCCACTGATCCCCCTGTTTAGGAACATCGTGCCCCTCCCCGTTCCGTCGGACCGGGGCCTCCATCCCAAAGATCTTGAGACCTTCCTCAGGCGGCTTGGGGTCGACCCGCTTCCCTGGCCGGAAACCCTGTCCCTTCCTTTTCTCGACGCCCTTCCCGGTGACCGGATCCTCGTCACCGGGTCATTCTACCTGGTCGGCGAGGTTCAAAAGTTGCTCCTTGCCGAATCCGGTGACGCTTTCCCCTTGACCGATCCCGCCCAATGAGCCAACATTGACAAAACGGGAGAAAGTGCTTTGAACAAAGAACCTTTACACCCACTCCTCGTCACCCTGCTGAGCGACGGGCTCATCCTCCCTACGCAGGCCACGACCATCCACAATCTGCAGAAAAGCTCCAAAAAGAGCGTCGACTATCTCCTCATGGCCCTCGGCCTCGCCTCGGAGCGCACCCTTCAGAACTATCTCCAGATGCACTTCGGCGTCGATTCCATCATCGACCCCTTCGAGCCGCCTGCGCCAAACGCCGTGGAGATGATCAGCAAGTCCTCAGCCGCGAAGTCCCAGATCATTCCACAGAAGATCGACAGCGGCACCCTCTACGTGCTCGCCGTCCCTCCCATCAACCCCTCCGCCACCGAGCGCATC
>QKIM01000421.1 GCA_003249585.1 Deltaproteobacteria bacterium | reverse complement strand
TGCCCAGGGTCTCCATGAAGTAGGTGATCAGGTCCACGATGCCCATGAACTCTTCCTTGAGCTGGTCGGGACGGCAGACGATGTGCCCGTCGGCCAGGGTGAACCCCATGACGCGGATCAGGCCGGAGAGCTCGCCGGAGCGCTCCTTGCGGTACATCTTGGCGATCTCGGCGTAGCGGACCGGCAGGTCCCGGTAGGAGTGGGGCTTGGCGGAGTACATGGTGAAGTGGTGGGGGCAGCTCATGGGGCGCAGCACGTACTCCTCGCCGTCCACGTCCATGGGCGGATACATGCTGTCCTGGTAGTGGGCCCAGTGCCCCGAGGTCTCATAGAGGTACTTGCGCCCGAGGTCGGGCGTGTAGACGTGGAGGTAGCCGCGCTTGAGCTCCTCGTCGACGGTGAAGCGCTCCAGGATGCGCCGCATGGTGGCACCCTTGGGGAGCAGCATGGGGAGCCCCTTGCCCACGTTCTCGTGGATGAGGAAGAGCTCCAGCTCCTGGCCGAGCTTGCGGTGGTCGCGCTTGAGCGCCTCCTCACGCTGGGCCACGTACTCCGTGAGGAGCTCCTTGGACTCGAAGGCCAGCCCGTAGATGCGGGTGAGCATCTTGTTCTTCTCGTCGCCGCGCCAGTAGGCCCCGGCGGTCTTGTCGAGCTTGAACCCCATGGGGATCTCCTTGGTGGCCTCCACGTGGGGACCGCGGCACATGTCCACGAAGTTCCCGACCTTGTAGAACCCGACCTCGGTCTCGCCCCTGGTGCGGAGCTCCTTGATGAGCTCGGTCTTGTAGGGGTTCTCCTCCTTGGTATAGTACTCCAGGGCCTCGTCGATGGGCAGGGTGTAGTGCTCGAAGGGGAGGTTGCGGCCGATGAACTTCTTCATCCGCTTCTCGATCTCCTTGAGGGCCTGGCCGCTGAACTCCTGGGTGAAATCGAAATCATAGTAAAAGCCGTTGTCTATGCTGGGGCCGATGGCCAGCTTCGTGCCGGGGTACAGCTCGGTGACGATGGCGGCCATGACGTGTGCCAGGGAATGTCTGATGGTGTCGAGTTCCATGTTTGTTGCTCCTTCGCGGGAACCTGTGCCCGAGGGCCGCTCCCGGCGCCCATCAACCTAGCTGATCCTGGATTTTTGTCAAGCCGGCCGCCTCGTCGGGCGTGATTCGAGGCGACGGTTCACCCCAGGGTTCCTTCGTGCTATAACATCTGAAGCCAAGAGCATAACGACGCTCCCGGAGGCCCCCATGATGCGACTTTTGCCCTTCCTTGTCATCGCCCTTCTGACCGCCTGCGAATCCTCCTCCACCGAATACCAGTGGAACAACGACGCAGGCCCCGACGGCTCCAACAATCAAAACGACGGGGGCCCCGACGCCGACGCCGACGACGGGGACATCACCACGGACCCGCCCCCGGACATCTCCGGCACCTGGGCCCAGCGGCAGGTGCTGGCTTCCACGGTCAACTACCCCATGATCGGCCCCGTGGACACCTTCCACATCAACTACGTGCTGGTCGAGGTGACCCAGGACGGGACCACGCTCACGGCCCTGGAGGAGACCTGCGAGATCATCGTCGAAGCGGACACGGACCTGCAGACCACCATCATCCCCGAGGCCTTCGTGGCCTCCATGGACCACGAGCCCAAGAGCGCCCTGCTCATCCCCGCCGTGGGCGGCTACCGCTTCTCCCAGCCGCAGTACTACCAGGTCCAGGGCGTCCACCTCACGGACGTCCCCGGCGAGGAGCTCCCCACCGAGGCCACGGATCCCCGGGTCTTCGATCAGGACGAGGACGGCAAGGCGGGCCTCACCGTCCGCATGACGGGGATGCTCACCGGGGAGCTGTACATCATCTCCCGCGAGTGGACCGTCCTCACCTCGGGCATCGTGGCCACCGACGCCTTCGAGGGGCTCATCGACTGGGAGGGCGCGCAGATCACCCTGGGCGCCTCCTCGGAGATCCTCAACACCACCCCCGAGTCCGTCACCCACGCCGACGCCTCCCTGAGCAACTTCCGATATGTCCGCATCGCCGACGGGGCCACCTGCGCCGATGTCATCGCACAAAAGGAGAGCCTCTTCCCCGCCCCATAGGATTTTAGCGTTGTATTCTGGCATGTTCATGCTACTGTGGTGGTCTGGCAAACGAAAAGGCAAGCCATGAGCGATCACCTCCCCGAATCGGAAACCTCCTTCACCCCCGTGGAGCGAGAGACCCTCAAGCGCATGGGCACCGAAGAGCTGCTGCGCTACATCGTCCGGCTCGAATCCCACGCGTCGCGCGTCGATGAGGAACTGAAGCGCACGACGGAGCTGGAGAAGAATTTTCGCAATATTGCCGGTCTCTCCTGTGATATCGGCTATGTATACCACTTCCAGGAGAACGGCGGGATTTCCATCAAGTGGACCTTCGGGAGTTTCGCGACGCTCACCGGATACACCGCCGAAGAGCTGGAATCCCGTGGAGGGTGGACGTGGCTCATCGACAAGCTGGACCAGGACACGGTGCGCCTTCAAAGGGAGCGATTGGCACGAGGTGAGCCCTCCTCCGTCGTCGTGATGCTGCGCACGAAGTCCGAGGAGCTGCGCTGGATCCGGGTGAGCGCGAGACCCCTGTTCTCCGGGGAGGGACGGGTTCTGGGCGCCTACGGCAGCGCGTGGGACATCACCGAGGAGATGTTGGCCCAGCGGCAGCTCGACGAGGAGCGGGCCAACTTCGAGGCCATGGTGAACACGCCGCGGCTCTATGCCCTCTTTCGGATGGAGCACCCCGTCACCCCCATGGACCCCGTCATCACCCACGTGACCCCCGCGCTGCGGGAGATCCTCGGCATCCCCCAGGAGAAGATCCGCGATTTCCGCGTGTGGCTCGCCCGGGTGGCCCCCGAGGATCAGCCGCGGGT
>QKIM01000361.1 GCA_003249585.1 Deltaproteobacteria bacterium | reverse complement strand
CGTAATTCCCGATATCCAGCTTCTTTTTCTTGGGTGCCATGGTCGACCTCCCGTCGGCATAACCAGTCCTCCCTGCTTTCGATCATGATCACCCAACAATGTCAATCGCTTTTTCTTGCGATCACCCTGGACCGCCCCCCCTCCCGACTTCCCCCCGACATTTCCCTGTGATAGACTGGCGACGGAGGTTGCCCATGTCCATATACCGGTTCTCTTTGCTGGTCGTGTCCAGCGCACTCCTTGCAGCGTGCACTCCCGAGCCGCAGCGGGACACAACGGCCGACACAAGTCCTGAGGTGGTCGACTCGCCAGGGGCGGTGACCCCCACAAAGCCCGTCACGCCAACAAAGACCTATGAGGCCCCGGATCCCTTCGCCCGGATCCCCCGGGAGCGCTGGGTCCACGGCGCCCCCTCGGATCTGGACAAGGTGACCTGCGCCGCGAAGGAACTGACGTCGCCGGACCCCGCAGGGCTCAGACAGATCATGAAGCGCAACGGACCACAGCTGCTCAGTTGCTACAAAAACGCACTGCCCAATTCCCCCACCCTCGCCGGGAACATCTCCATGCGCTTTCTGGTGCGTTCCGACGGTTCTGTCCGCAGCTGCACGATCACCCGCTCGCTGGGCACGCCTGAGATGGGGCGGTGTATGTGCCAGGCCATTTTGGCCATGCGCGGCTTTCGCGCGCCCCTTGGGCGTGGCTGCCACAGCGCATACACCTACACCCTCAAGCTCACTCCCCCCAACTGAACCTCGATGTTCCTATGAGCGTGGGCGGCCAGAGCCCCCACCACGACGACTCCGGGGCGCTCCTCCCTCACGACGGGGACCATGCTGCTGCCCCTGTTTTCCCCGCTGGTCGCGCGGCTGCCTGGAAGATCTGCCACCCCGGGTACGGCCCGGTGCGGCGTTGTTGTGGGCGACGAGTGGCGCTTTGGACGGCATGGGACCGTCGACACGGTTCCAGCGGTCGTCCTCCTCCTCCGAGATCTCCTCCTCCGGCTCCCACCGATTCCAGCGGTCCTCATCCTCAAGAGAATACTCCACCAGCGGTGACTTCCGGTTACCAAGGCCGTCGTCAATGGGGGCGGTCGTCATCTCAACGCGGTTCCAGCGATCGTCATCGGCAACCCTCGCCGTCCCCGACTTCTCCCGACGATTCCACCGGTCCTCCCCGGCGTCGTGATGCCCCCCTCGCTGCCCTCCCCCTTTTTTTCTGCGCCCCTGGTTCTCCTGGGGATGTCGCTGCGACCGCTGTCCCTGGTGACCAGCAGCCTGGGCGTCACTCCTTGGCTGCGGCGACTCCCGTCGGGGTCCCCGGCGATCCCGTTGTCTGTTCTCCCTGGGCGGGACGGTGGTTCGCGCCTGGGAGGGCCTTCTCTCGGTCTCCCCTGTGGCCACCTCCACCTGGAAGCCTTCCACTTCATTGAGGGGCAGCGATCTCCCCATCAGTTTCTCGATCTTTTCGAGAAGCTCCATCTCTTCGGGGTCGACCAGCGCGAGGGCCATGCCGGCGGCACCAGCCTCCTCCACACGATCGAGGCGTCGGAAATAGTCCTCGGCGTTAAAGGGGAGTTCGTAACTGACAACCAGCGGAAGCTGCCCGAGATCAAGCCCCTGCGCGGCAATGTCCGTGGCGACCAGGACCTGGAGTTTGCCCTCAAGAAACCCGGCCAGCGCCCGCAACCTGGCATGCTGGCTGCGGTTTCCGTGGATAGCCTGGGCGGTGATACCGTCCCTGTGGAGTTCGCTGGTAAGGCGGTTGGCGGCGTGTTTGGTGCGGCAGTAGATCAGGATGCGCTCCCACCCGTTCTGTTCGATCATGGCCCGTAAAAGCCCCCGTTTCTTCCGGCGATCCACCAGCACGCCCTGCTGCGGTGAATTCACCTCCGGCCGGATTCCCGGGGAGGGGCGGAGGGTGACAGGCTCGTGCAGGATCCAGCTCGCAAGCTCCTTCATCTCGCGTGAGGATGAGTCGGAGAAAAGGAGGCTCTGCCGCTCCTCGGGGAGAAGATCCACAATACGCCTGAGGTCAGGCAAGAGCCCCATGTCCAGCATTCGATCTGTCTCGTCGACCACGAAGATCTCCACCGTGGAGAGATCGATGACCCCCTCGCCAAAATGGTCCAGAAGCCCCTCTGGGGTGGCGACAACCACATCAACACCGCGGGTGAGGCTGTCCGTCTGAGGCTCCTTCTTTTCCCCGCCGAAAAGCGCTGTGGACTGGATCTGGGCATACTTCCCGATGAGGGCCGCATGTTCGGCCACCTGGAGAGCAGACTCGGGGGTCGGCGTGAGCACAAGCGCACGAACGGCCCGCCGTCCTGAAACCGACCCGCAACTGAGCAGACGATCCAGCACAGGCAGCACCAGGGTGGCGGTCTTCCCGGACCCTGCCTGTACTCCAGCCAGGAGGTCGTCTCCGGCAAGGACCACGGGGATGGCACGCTGCTGCAGGGGCGTCAGCCCGGCCATGGGAAGATCATCGAGGGCTCGTACAAGTCTGTCATTGATGCCAAAGGCACTGAACGACATGGGGGTTCTCCTTTATGTTGTACAGGGACGGGGTGGGCGCCTCAGGATGTGACCATCCACCGGACATTCTCGATGAGGAACTGGTGGAGCCGTTGGAAGAGGACCTCCCGTGCAGACACTATTGCCACAGAACCCGCCGATGTCAAGGAATCGTCGCCGGAGGCCAGGTTTCCCCACGTCCGGCTTTTCTTTCCCCGCTCGGGATGCCATATGATAGGCTCCTTCCATGACCACAGACCTGCTCACCTACAACCTGGCCATCGTGCTCACCGAGCCCAAGCATCCTGGAAACATCGGCGCCGTCGCCCGGGCCATGAAGGTCTTCGGGGTCGCCCGCCTGATCCTGATTCGCCCCGTCCCCTTCAC
>QKIM01000524.1 GCA_003249585.1 Deltaproteobacteria bacterium | reverse complement strand
TACGGCGCCGATCTCAAGGGGGACATGAAGACCAGTTACGAACGGGCGGTGTTCATCCTCAAGGCGGCCACGGAAAACACGGGGGACATCTTCAAGGGCACCCACAGCGCCGGAAAAACCGTTCTTCGCTGGTCCGGCGAAGGCTTCAAGGCGGCCGCCGCACGCTTCGTCAGCGGCAACCTCGCCCTCATGGAACGCACCGCGGAAGATCGCAGCGAGATGGCCGCCCTGCCGGGGAAGTTCTATAAGAACATCAAGGAGGACTTCTCCAACATCTACGCCCTCACCTCCTTCGCCCAGGAGATCATCTCCGCCAAGATCAACCTCTCCTGGATCGGCGCCTTCAAGGAGGCCCGGGACGAGTTCAACAAGAGCTACGAGACCTCGGGCAAGCGGGAGAACTCCCTGCGGGCCCTCCTCGACATCATCGCCGGGTACGGCAAGGCCCTCTTCTACGGGATAATCAAGCCCTCGGGGAAGACCGTGGCCAAGGGCACCCTCACCGTGGCCAACTATGGCCTATTCCTACCCGCAGTAGGCGCCACCCTCCTGGCAGGGCGCGTGGTGCAGACCACAGGGCTCACGGTCTATTACACCACCAAGCTCGGCGTGAAGCTCGTCTCCCCCACGGTGGAGAGTGGCCTCCTCACGGGGCTCTCCATCCTCGGGACCGCCACAGTGCCCGTCATCTACGCCGGGGGCGCCACCTTGGGCGCCGTGAACCAGCTGGCCTTCTCGGCCTTCTCGCCGGCCTACGGGGCGACCCGGGCCGTGGTCACCACCGCCGCCGACACCGTAAAGCATGCGGCCATGGTGGTCTACCACGTAGGGAGCGGGACCACGCAGGTGCTCATCCATCAGGTCTCCTCGGGCGTGGTGCTGGGCTACAACGCGCTCACGGCGCTGCCCGCCCACCTGTACCTCGGGACCCTCGACTCGGCCATCTTCCTGGCCTGGGACGGCCCCCGGCTCGTCATCGCCGCCGCGACGGGGACCATCGGCGCCGGCAAGTCCACCAGGGTGTCGGCGGGCGCACTCCCCGTGGGGAGCGTCGTGAATCTGGCCCGCCTGCGCAAGGAGAAGGGGGTCAAGGTGAAGGTCATCTCCAACGACCCAGAACACATCCGCAAGGTCCTCGGCGCGCTCCCCAAGGATCTCAGACCCACGGCCCCCAACGTGACGTCCAAGGAAGCCCCAAAGGAGACCAAGCATGCGCAGTAGACTCCTCCCCATCCTCCTCACCCTCGGCCTGCTCACGCCTCTGGCCTGCCGGCCCAAGAAGGGCCCCGACCCCATCAAGAACACCCGAAAGCTGGTGGTCAAGGGACACAAGTCCCTGTACTTCAATGGCGCTTTCAAGATCCCCAGCACCGAGATCCGGCTCATCCCGCCGGGCCCGTCCCCCCTGGAGATCGCCTCGGACCTCGTGGGTCTCAGGGCCCGCAGCGCCTTTTTACTGGCGCTGAGGCAGGCAGCTGATTCCGTCTTCATTGTGCGCGATGGTTCCATGTACAGCTTCCGAAAAGCCGGCGCCATCAATGAAAAAGCTGCGGAGATCGCCCGCGTGATCCGAGAGAAGGCCCACGAGAAGGGGATCTACATCGTTCAGCGCGCCTGGTTCAAGGGCACAGGGCTGGTGGCCCGGTCCTGGGCCTTTTCCGGCGAGCTGCTCTCGGAAATGGACACCATCGGCGACTCCATCATCAACGCGGCCTGGGACGCCGGCGACCGCCTCAAGGCCAGGCTGCGCAAGAGCGGCCTGCTCATCATCAAGAAGTCCGGCGCCGAATCGGCGCGGATCATGCGAACCTCCCTCGCTCGTTCGGGCACCCGTGTCAAGGAAGGGTACGAGGCCTTCATCCTGGGCTACGCGACCCTCCCCTCGGAGCTGTACCGCAACACCGTCGCCGTGGGAGACAGCCTCAAGAAGGCCAACCTGGTGAAGGTGATCAAGGAGGATAACGAGTGGCGCGGAAAGGCCTCCACCGTGACCCGACAGATCGTGGTGCAGGCCGTCAAGAGCTATCCCTCGAACATCGCCGACTCGTTCCGCAAGGCCGGCAAGGACCTGAAGGCCTACAAGGACACGGGCATCAGTCTGGCCACCCTCAAGGCCATGCGCTGGGTCCTCAAGGGGATCTTCTGGGACGCCGTCGTCAAGCCCGTGGCACAGGTCACCTTCGGCGGGCTCGGTTACATCCTGGTGAACACGGTGGCTTTCCCCACGGTGGTCATCGTGCGTGAGGGCCTCGCCATCGCCAACGTCGCCGTACAGGCCACTTGGAACACCGCCAAATCGCTCTACCAGCTGGTCGCGCCCACAGGGACACTGGCCGTGGCCTCCCTCTTCTCCATCTTCGACGTGACGGGCAGCTCCCTGGCCGCCGGCACCATCAAGGGGGGCGGGTATCTGGCGGGACAGTCCCAGGTCCGGCGGGGCGTCATCGGCAACGTCATCGTCAAGGGCGCAGGATACGCGGCAGGCAAGACCGTGCAGTATATCGGCGTTCCCCTGGCGGCCGCGGGGATCGCCATTGGCGGCACTACCGTGGGGACCGTATACGCCGCCGCGGGCAGCGTCCCCGGAGCAGCCGTCATCGTGACCGGCGAGACCGCCGCGATGGCCACCCGCGCCTTCGGGGTGGTGCTCTCAGGGACTGTCGCCACCACGGGCCCCGTCATCGCCACGGGTGTCGCCACGGGGAGCCTGGTCTATCGCGTGGCCCGTGCGGTGGTGGTCCCCTCGGCCTACACCCTGGGCGCCGGCCTGGTGCTCTCCTACGGCACCATCTCGCACCTGGCGGCCCATACGCTTTTGGCCGCATCGGACTGCGCCTACCTGGTCCTCTCCCTGGAAGGTCCCCGCTGGGTGCTCTACGCTGTCCAGGGCAAGCTGGGCAAGG
>QKIM01000066.1 GCA_003249585.1 Deltaproteobacteria bacterium | reverse complement strand
GCTGTCCAAGGCCCCCGGGGACCGGTACCAGAGCGCCGGTGACCTGGCCGACGACATCCGGCGGTGGCAGCGCGGCGGCCTGGTGCGTTCCTACGACTACACCCTCACCGAACGCCTCCTGCGGTGGATCCGTCGTCACAAAAAGAGCCTCGTGGTCGGCGCGGTCATCGGGATCACCTTCATCACGGCGCTGGTGGTGGGGTCCCACATGGAGTCCCGGCGCAGCATCCGCAGAGAGCGTCAGCGCCAGGAGCGGGTCCTCGCCCAGGTGAAGGGGATCATCCACACCGTGGAGCTGGCCACGCCGAAGAGCTTGAACTGGTTCGACACCTACCTGCTCAAGCTCATCTCCCTCAAGGAGGATGTGACCGAGCGCCACCTGCTCACCCTGCTCGATCACCCGAGGCTGGAGGTGCGCAAGCTGGCCATCCGGGCCCTCGGAGGAATGAAGAGCGCTCGCGCGGTGCGGCCCCTCATGGACCGGCTCCTGAAGGGACGGGAGCCCAGCGAGGGGATGAAGATAGAGATCATCAAGAGCCTGGGGATCATCGGAGACCCTGCGGCCAACGGCGTTGTGCAGAAGGTGCGCTGGGAGCACGGGCAAAACAGCCCTCTGTGGACCAACACGGAGGTGGCCTACTCCATGATCCCCGTGCCCCGTCTCGACTCCCTGGACGGTCTCACCTTCGAGGAGCTGCACCTGCGCGGCAAGGCCCTGTACAACAAGGGGCATCGGCGCCAGGCCATCGGCGTGTTCGAGGCGGCCATCCAAAAGAATCCCAAGGACTTCAGGCCCCACAACATGCTGGGGATCATCTACGCCGACCTGGAGGAAAACGAGAAGGCCATCGCCTGCTACACCCGGGCCCTGGAGCTCTCCCCAAAAAACGCACACTTCGCCTACAACAACCGTGGACTCATCTACCGCCGCGTGGAGCGGTTCGACCTGGCGATCCAGGACTTCAACCGGGCCCTGTCCATGAAGGAGTGGTCCACGGCCTACAGCAACAGGGGGGTCGTGTACCGTTACCTGGGGCAGTCCGAGAAGGCGGTGGCCGACTACACGCGGGCCATGGCCCTCAAGCCCAAATCCCGCAAGTACCCCTACAACCTGGCGATGCTCTATTATCAAAGCGGAGATCTCGACAGGGCCGGCCTGTGGGTCAAGAAGGCCCTGGCGCTGGGACCAGACAGCATCAACTCCAACCTCCTGCAGGTCAACATCCATCTGGCGCACAGACGCTATGACGAGGCCGAGCAGCTCCTCCAGCGGCTCTACGAGAAGCAGTCCCTCAACATCGACGTCTCCCACGCCTACCTCGTCCTCCACGAGGTGCGGGGCGAGACCGGCAAGCTGCCGCAGTGGGTGCGCCCCCTCACGCAGATGAGGCGCCCCTCACGCCATGTGAGCAAGATCCTCTCCCTGGGACATTTCCTGGTGGGGGACTATCAGAAAGGGCTCGACGCGGCCCTGGACCAGCTCGCCAAGAAGGACCTGAACACAAAGGTGAAACTCTACACCCTCATCCGGGTGATCCCGCACCTCGTGAAGCTGGGGCAGACCGGCCGCTTTGCCAGGCTCGCCGCGCCCCTCGTCGATCCCCAGAAACCCCAGTGGATCGACTCCCTCACCCTCTATCTCCTGGGCAAAAAGAGCGCCGATGACCTCAAGCCCCAGCTCTTTACCAGGATGCGCGAGTTCGAATTCGCCTTCTACCAGGGGATGCGGGCGCTCATGCAGGGCAGGGCCGACGAGGCGAAGGCGCACCTCACCAGCGCCGTCGCCTCCCCCTTCTTCGACAAGGTGGAGTGGCTCTATGCCTATAGGCTCCTCAATAGAAATTTATAAGATATTGATAAAATAAGTAAAATAAGTCTTGGGGACCCCGGCCTTCGGGAGGCCCCAGGGGGCCTCTGGGGGCGCCGTGGACGCGTTCCGCCGGGGTGCCCTTTATTAAAATAGCGGGGGGAGGGGCAGAAGGCCACCATGGGCCCCGCTGGTGCCCCCTTGGGCATTCGGGCCACAATGAACGGCTGCCGCCAGGCCCTGGGACGGCGAGTGGGAAGAGGGGGCCTTCGGAGGGGCGCGCCGGTCTCCGCCATGAACCGGGGAATAGGGTGGATTCTTCCGCTGTTGGAGTGGGCTCAGGTTCCCTTTGGGGAGAAGACACCGGGGCCAGGGAACCTGAGAGGAGACCTCATGACGCGTACTGCACACTACCTGCTCTTTGTCGGCAGCGCCCTCTCGTGGCTCGGGAGCGGCTGCCACCACGAACCTGCCAGGACCTCACCCGGTGCCGCCCGAGACGGGAACGTCCCCCGGGTGTCGGTGATCGCCACTGCCCACGGGCTGCACATGAAGGCGGCGTTCGGGTACACCTACGCCGATCTCGCGGGCCAGATCGTCGCCATGAAGCCCGGTGTGGTGTGCGCCGAGGTCATCGCCGAAGACCACGGCAGGCGGGAATGGATGTATCCCACGGAGACCGCCGTCGTGGAGGAGGCGGCGAGTCGCGCGGGGGCGACCTTCGTCCCGGCGGACTGGCGTCCCCACGGCTTCTCGGCGCAGACCACGCGGGCCATAAGGGATATGACGCCGGCGGAACGCAGGCGATACGGCAACGCCTACCACCGGTTCATGCCGGCCTTCAAAATGCACTTCGGGCCGGAGCTCTTCGCCTTCTTCCACAGCCCCCGGGCCATGGCGCTGCTGCGGGGTGCCCACGACACCATGATCGACGCCGCCACGGACATCGGCGCCGGCTTTTGGGACACGCGCAACCAGATGATCGTGAAGCGGTGCATGCGCAGCGCCCTGAGGTCAGGGGCCCGCACCGTCGTCTTCGCCTTCGGGGGCGACCACAAGTACGGCATCGAGGAATACCTGCGCCGCTTCTACGGAGT
>QKIM01000604.1 GCA_003249585.1 Deltaproteobacteria bacterium | reverse complement strand
GGCAGAAACAGATGATGGGGGTATTGGGGTCGGGCGGGAGCTCTCCCAGGCGGCGACGCAGGGAGCCAAGAGGAATGAGGGTCTCGCCGATCCCCAGTCTGAAGGCCTCGAACTCGTCGGGGTCGCGGGTGTCCAGGAAGAAGGTCCCCGTGTCGCCCCCAGAGTGCATCTCCCAGACTTCCCGGGTGGAGATCCCCCTGTAGAGCCCCTTGAGCTTGTTGCTCATGATGTGGACCGAGGCGATGAAGTGGTCGATGGCCAGGGAGAAGGGCGGCGCATAGGGGAGATCGAGGCTGAGCATCTGCGCCACGGTGAGCCGGCCGCTGATGGCCATGGCGCCCTGGGCGATCTGTTTGGCGACGTCGCCCTTTCCCACGCACTGGTACCCCAGGAGGCGTCCCGAGGAGCGCTCCGCTACCATCTTGGAGATGAGCATTTTGGCGCCCATGAAGCCAGGGCGGTCGACGCTGGTGTTGACCACGGTCTCAACGTGGAAGCCCTGGGCCGTGGCCTCGGCCTCCGAGAGGCCCGTCGTCCCCGCGGTGAAGTCGAAGATCTTGCCGATGCCTGTGCCGATGGTCCCGGGAAACTCCACCCTGTCGCCGAGGATCATGTTGTCGGCGGCCACGCGCCCCTGGAGGTTGGCCAGATCGCCTTTTGGGGCGAGGGTCTGGGCGCCGGTGATGCAGTTGGTGACCTCGACGCAGTCGCCGGCGGCGTAGATGTCGGGATCAGAGGTGCCCATGAAGGCGTTGACCTTGATGCCTCCGGTCTCACCGATCCTCAGCCCGGCCTCCCGGGCAAGGGTGGTGTTGGGGCGTACGCCGATGGCCACCACGGCCAGTTCACTGGGCAGGTGCTCGCCCGAGGAGAGGGTCACGCCCGCAAGGCGGCCGTTCTCCCCGACGAAGGCGGTGACTTTGCGCTCGAGAACCACGTTGACGCCCTTGGAGCGGCAGTGCTTCTCCACGAGGGCCGCGAGCTGCCCGTCGATGAAGGGCACGAGCTGGTCTTTGGCCTCGACCACGGTGACCTCGATGCCCGCATGGTGGAGGGCCTCTGCCGTCTCCATGCCGATGAGTCCGCCGCCGATGATGACCGCCGTTTTCACCCGCTTCTCGTCGCGGATCCTGCGCAGGTAGTCGGCGTCTTTCATGGACACCAGGGTGGTGATGCCGTCGAGGTGGGCGCCCTCGACGGGGGGCATCGTCGGGGTGCTCCCCGTGGCGATCATGAGCTTGTCGTAGGGCAACGACCATGCCTCGCCCGTGAGGAGATTGCGCAGCTCGACCTTCTTGTCCGCGCGGTCGATGCGGGTCACCTCGGTGTGGATGAGGGCATCGATGTCTTTGGTGTTCTTGAAGAAACCAGGATTCCTGAGGACCCCGGGGGCATTCTCGATGAGGAGATCCCGGGAATCGAAGACCCCGCCGACGTAATAGGGGAAGCCGCAGGATGCCATGGAAAGCTCGGGACCCCGCTCGATCAGCGTAACATAGGCGTCCTGATCGAGGCGTCGCGCACGGGCCGCGGTTTTGGGCCCTGCTGCGCTGCCGCCGATGATGACGATGCGTTTCGGGGTCATGGTCGATCCTTTTCTTCCCTGTCGGGCTCCTTTTTGTCGCAAGTTGTGTCCCGCCTGTCAAGAGGACGGTGCGCGGGCGCAGAGAGTGTTTGACAAAAGACCATCGGAAATGCAAAGTTCGGTTATATCAAGATAATTGAAATGACGGTTTGAAATCGTTGTGGTGAAAGAACGGGATGAAATTTATTATTTTCCTTTTATTTCTGTTGGTTGTGCCTATAAAAGGTGAAGCCGGGAGACGAGATTCCAGGCGGCGTCTCAACGTTAGGGAAACGCCGAAACCGCCCCAATACAACGAACACGAGCAGAAACTCATCTCCCTGGGAGGTCTGGAGACTGTCAAAAAACTCCGGGAACACAAATACTCGGCTGCCGAATTTATCAAAGCGCTCAAGACTACCGTGCTGGGGATTCAGTTGTACAATCAGGGAGACTATGGTGATTGTATCTTCATCTTCCAAAGGTCCTACCGGATCTTCCCCAGCCCCGCCATCCTGTACTGGATCGCCAAATCGAACATGAAGTTCGGCAACGTCATCATGGCCCGCTCCGGTTTCAGCCGGTTTCTGATGATCGCGGCCACCTGGAAGGTCACGAAGATCAAGGGCGCCCTCCTTGAGGACGCGAAGAGGAATCTCGCCGTGCTCGAGAAGACCCTCGCCTCGGTGCGCCTTGTGGTCAATGTCGGTGGGGCCGAGGTCGCCGTCAACGGGATCATCCTCCGCCAGGGGGGCAAGGCCCTCAAGACGCCGCTGCGCGACAGCATCTGGCTGCGCCCTGGATACAACCAGATTGTCGTGACGCACAAGGGTTTTGTGGCCCAGCAGCTCATCATCCTGGACGTGAAGTCCGGACAGAAGCTGCACAAGACCGTCACCTTGCTCACCCGTCAGCAGATGATCGAGAAGAGCGAGCTGTACCGAAAGGCGCAGATTGAAAAGGCAGGGATGGAACGTAAAAGGAGGGAGACCGAGGCCCGCCTGCGGCTTGAGCGGGAGCTCGCGGAGAAGAAAAGCCGACACAGACAGAAGATATTCAGGATCAGCGGGTACTCCGTGATTGGAGCCGGCGCGGCTCTGCTCATCGGCGGGGTGATTCTTGGGGTGATGAGCGATAATCTCGCCGGGGACCTCAACAACGCCTCCACTGGAACACCCTGGGTGGAGCTCAGTTCAGAATATGACAAGTACACGAAATACCAGAGCTACAGCCGGTACGCCATGGGGATAGGCGGCGCTGTCATCCTCGGTGGCGCTGTGTTGGCCTATTTCGGACTTCGGCAGGTGGAAATCGAAGAGCCCGCCGCGCCGTCCAAAAAGGTGGCGCTGACACCGCTGCTGGGAGGGGGGTTCGCGGGGATGGCGCTGAGCTTCGGCTTCTGATGCGCGATAAAGCCCCGAGCAGTTGCGCTCCCCTTGCGTCGTTCTCGCGAAGGCGGGGACCCATTTTTCCTCTTTAAATCTGGTGTCGAAGCGTTTCCCGCCTGTGCGGGACAGTCGAAATGCCAGGCAGAAAATGCACCTGTTCTCAGCATCGGCCGGCGCTCTAGATGAGGCCGATGTCCAGGACGCTCTTCTTCATGGGTTTGTCCGGATTCATGGTGGGCTTCATGGACGGTTTCATGGAGTGGATGGGGTGCGTCATGGCGGAACCCTTTGCCGGCTGCCTGGGCTGCGGCTGTTTTCCGGGGACCATTGAGGGGGGCTGCGGCTGGGTTTTCACGAGCACGACGTCGAAGGATTGGTTCCCGATGGGGTAGAACTCCCGGACCCAATCCTCATGTCCCGCGGCGCTGATGCGGATTTTCGTTTTCTTCTTCTCGGTCTTCTTCAGTTTGAAGACGTTTTCGTTCTGCACGTCGCCGTCTACGCGCACCGTGGCGCCGATCTGCCTGGGGATGCCCAGAAGCTGGATAGTGACTTCCTGCGGGGGAACGTCCACGGAGGGAACCTTCTGTGAACTCGCCGGTTTGGGGGATTCAGCCGGCGGTGTCTTCGGATCCTCCAGGCGTTTCGTTTGCGAGGAAGTGGAACGGCCCAGCAGGAAAAAGAGGGCGACACCCGCCGCTGTGACCAGAGCCAGGGCCAGGATTCCGTACTTCAGAATTTGGGCGCGGGGTTCGGGCGGTGGTGCTTTTGTGGAGAGGCTGGCGTCGGAGATGATGAGGTCGGGCACGAGGCTCTGCTTGCCCGTCTTGAGGACCTGGGGACTTTCTTCGGTTTTGGAGAGTCTCTCCAGAAGGGGGAGCAGATGATCTGCCAGCTCCATGACCGTGGCGGGACGGTTCTCCTTTTCCTTTTTGAGACACCACAGGATGATGCGCTCCAGATCGGGGTTAACGGTGGCCAGCTCGCTGGGGTTGATGGGGGCCTGGGAGAGGTGGGCGGAGAGGACCGCCATGAAGGAGTCCCCGGAGAAGGGTTTCTGGCCGGTGAACACCTCGTAGAGGATGACGCCCAGGGCATAGATGTCGGTGCGGTGATCCACGTCCCGGCCGGCACACTGCTCGGGGCTCATGTAGTAGGGCGTCCCGATGGGTACTCCGGATTTTGTGTGGGAGGTGCGGAACCCCTCCTCGGCAAACTTTGCGATGCCGAAATCGAGGATCTTCACATAGGTCGGGTTGAAGGACCTGCTAATAAGAAAGATGTTGTCGGGCTTGAGGTCCCGATGGATGATCCCCTTTTCGTGGGAGGCGCTGAGCGCATCGAGGAGCTGCCGGAAGATGGAGAAGGCCTCTTTGTAGGAGATCACCGGGTGTTCTTCGAGGTAGTTGGCGAAGTCGCGTCCTTCGAGGTATTCCATGACGAAGTACTGGACACCATCGCCGAATACGCCAAAAGAGAAGATGTCGATGATGTTTGGGTGTCCGATGGCGTTCACGGCCTTGGCTTCGGCCAGAAAGCGGCTGGTCATTCCATGGTTCTCGGTGAGGGAAGGGTTGAGCAGCTTGAACGCCACCTTCTTCCCGATGAGGGGATGGACGCCCGAGTAGACGGTTCCCATGCCGCCCTGTCCCACGTACCCCGTGACCTGGTATTCACCGAGCATTTTTCCTATAATATTGAGTTTGTCCTTGTTTTTCTCCTGTTTTGTCTTTTGAGGAGTGGTGTCTTGCGGGTCGGTGGTCGCTCGCACAGTGGGGGGAGCGCCCTGGAAGGGTAGGGTCGGGGCGCTGGCCTCAAAGAGTTTCGTGGAGCGCTGTTCCTCGATGGAGAGGCTGTCGTTGAGTGATGCTCCACAGCCGAGACATTTTACAGCGAAATCCGAGTACTCAACTCCGCATTGTGGGCAGCGCTTCAGCGTGCTGGTCATCTCGCTCCGATTCAGGACGTCACGATGGGGGAGAGTCGTCCATGGGAAAAGTCAGATTGGGTATCACCAAAGTTTAAGAGATATCGGGGTGTTTTTCTACTGGAAAAATGAGCCCGGGGGTTCGGTCCAGGCCCAGGTCCTTCATTTTTCGGTAGAGGGTGGTGCGGTGGAGGCCCAGGGCCTGGGCGGCAGCGTTGCGTGAGCCCTCCCGGGTCAGGGCCTCGGCGATGATCTCCCGGGCGGCGTCGTCCATGAGGGTCTGGAAGTCGCCGCTGGTGTCCCGCTCGGGGAGGGTCGGGGCGGCGAGCCCCGGGAACTGCTCGGGGTTGAGGACGGGCCCCGTGGAGAGCACGAAGGCACGCTCCACGGCGTTCTCCAGCTCTCGCACGTTGCCCCTCCACGGGTGGGAGAGCAGGAGCGACAGGGCCGCAGGAGAGATCTGCGGGATGGGGCGGCCGGCCAGCCGAGCGAAGCGCTCCACGAAGTGTTCCACGAGGAGAGGGATGTCCTCCGGGCGCCTCGAAAGGGCCGGGATGGACAGGGGCACCACGTTGATGCGGTAGAAGAGGTCCTGCCGAAAGCGCCCGGCGGCCACCTCGTCGGCAAGATCCTTGTTGGTGGCGGCGATGATGCGGACGTCAACCTCCTGTTCCCTGACGTCTCCGAGACGGGTGAAGCGGCCCTCCTGCAGGACACGCAGCAGCTTCACCTGGAAGGAGGGGGAGATCTCGCCGATCTCGTCGAGGAAGAGGGTCCCGCCGTGGGCCATGGCGAAGAGCCCTGGTTTGTCCCGGACGGCCCCCGTGAAGGCGCCGGCCTTGTAGCCGAAGAGCTCGCTCTCCAGGAGGGTGTCGGGGAGCGCGCCGCAGTTGACGGGCACGAAGGGCCCTGCGCGCCGCTCCGAGAGCAGGTGGATCTCCCGGGCCAGGAGCTCCTTGCCCGTGCCTGTGTCCCCCTCGATGAGCACGGGGCTTTTGGACATGGCGATCTGGGGAAGGACGTCGAGGACGCGGCGCATGAGGGGGGAGCGCGTGATGATGCGGCCAACCTTGACGGTGCCTTCCAGCTCCCGTCGCAGGCGGTCCTCCATGGTGAGGTCCCGGAAGGTCTCCACCATGCCCAGGACCGTGCCCTGGCTGTCACGCAGGAGGGCCGTCGAGATGGAGACAGGGATGCGGTCGCCCCTGGCCATGAAGTACCCGCTCTGGTTGAGCAGGGGCCGCTCTTCGGCCAGAGTGCGGCGCAGGACGCAGCCCGTGGTGCAGAAGCTGGTGTTCAGGACCTCGCGGCACGTCCGCCCGATGGCCTGCTCGCGCGGGATCCCTGTGATGGCCTCGGCGGCGCGGTTGAAGGAGGTGATGGTGAAGTCGGTGTCCACGGTGAAGACACCGTCGGAGATGGACTCCAGGATGGTGGTCACCGTGTCGCAGGGGACTCGGGGGTGGGGCGTGTCCATCTCTATGGCTTGAGGAGCCAGTAGTAGCGCAGGGTCTTTTCTCCCCGCCTGGCGTAGATGATGAGGGAGTAGGAGCACGCGGAGATGGCGGGGTCCTTCTCGCTCTTGTCGGGCCTGATGGAGAAGACGAAGTGGTCCCGGATGGTGGTGAAGCACTCGACACGATCCCCATACTCGGGGAAGACCGCCTTGAGGCTGTCCAGGGCCTTCTCGGGAGAGATCAGGGGATCCTTTGCTTCGCGGGCCATGCCGGGGCGGGCCTCGGCGCCCAGGAAGAGTTCCAGGGCGGCCTTGGAACCATCGGGGACATGCATGGAGGGCATGCTGGAGGCGGTGCTGCTCCTTGACCCCGTGCAGGAGACAAGGGCGAAGAGAACGGTAGTGATCAGGATGGCGGTTTTCATGGGCGTACCTCCATATTATGTGAGACAGCCGCCCGGCTCGATGGTTGCGCCACAAGGGCGCGGAGGACTCATCTTGATGTCCCCGCGAAGACAGGGATCATGGATTCCCGCCTTCGCGGGAATGATGAAAGGCCAGGCTCGGCAGGAGCCGGCCGGCCTCCCTCGTGGGTCTAGTACTCTTCGAACCACTCGGGCGCTTCGCCCTTGCGGATGGCGGCCTCGTCCTTACGCAGGTGGCACACCTTGTACTTCTTGCCGCTGTTGCAGGGGCAGGGCCCGTTGCGCGGGATGCGCTTGATGAGCTTGCGCATTTCGACCTTGGAGGGCTCGGAGCCCGGGGCACCGGCGGAGGCGTTGTTGCTGGTCTGGCCGCCGGAGAGCGTGGCCCGGGTGGCCATCTGCTTGTGCTCGTAGTCGGGCAGCTCCTCGGTCTCTTCTTCGATCTCGATCTCGAAGATGCGCTTGATGACCCCCTGCTTGATCTCGAAGGTCATGGCGGAGAAGAGGTTGTACCCCTCCTTCTTGTACTCCATCTTGGGATCCTTCTGCGCGTAGCCGCGCAGGCCGATACCCTCGCGCAGGTGGTCCATGCGGCGCAGGTGGTCGATCCAGTTGGAGTCGATCTCGTCGAGATAGTAGTGACGGGCGAAGAAGAGGAACTGCACCGTCCCCATGGACTCTTCCTTGGCCGTGATGATCTCTTCAAGCTGCTTGAAGATGATGCGGGCGTAGACCTTGGTGTCCATGGGCGTAGAGTCGTCAATGTCGGGCTTGAGACTGAAGATCTCCTTGATCTCCTTGAACAGCCCCTCCATGTTCCAGTCCTCGGGGTGCTGCTCGGGAGGACAGTGGATGGCCAGCATGGAGCCCAGGAGCTCGTCCATGAGGTCCAGGATGCGCTCGCGCTGCTGGATGAGGGAGGCCGAGATGACCTCCACGCACTTCTCCACGCAGGCGTTCTTGCTCATGAGCAGCTCGTCCTCGAGGTCGACCACGGCGCCGAAGTTGCGGTACAGCTCGTGGGTGACCCTGCGGGCGTCGAGGTCCAGTTGCTCGAAGGGCACCGACGGGATCTCCACGCCCTCGGCGGTAGTGTCGATGCCCGCGGCTTCGGCCTTGCGCTCCTCGGCCTTGAGGATGAAGTAGTCCATGATGCGGATGACCCAGGGCTTGATGCGCTTGGAGAGCTTCTCCATGGTCCAGGGACCGGAGGTGGTGGGCACCTTGGGTTTCTTCCCCGCCTTGATCTCCTCTTCGGAGAGCTCTTCCTGGTAGTACCCCTCGAGGACGTTGCGCCGCAGCTTGTAGATGGCCTGGCGCTGGTTGTTCATGACGTTGTCGTACTCGAGGAGGTTCTTGCGGATGTCGAAGTTCTGGGCCTCGACCCGGCGCTGGGAGTCCTCGATGGAGCGGGAGACGAGCCGGTGCTGGATGGGCTCGTCCTCGGGCATCTTCATCCACTCCATCATGCGCTGGAGCCGCTCGGCGCCGAAGATGCGCATGAGGTCGTCCTCGAGTGAGATGTAGAAGCGCGAGGAGCCCGGGTCGCCCTGACGGCCGGAGCGGCCGCGGAGCTGGTTGTCGATGCGACGCGATTCGTGGCGCTCCGTGCCCAGGATGTGGAGCCCGCCGGCGGCGAGGACCTCTTCCTTCTCCTTGGCGCAGGCGGTCTGCCACTTCTCCAGGGCGGCCACGTAGGCCTCGGGATCCTCGTCGGGATCGGCCTCCTGCTTGGCCAGGAAGGTGGGGTTGCCGCCGAGGATGATGTCGGTGCCGCGGCCGGCCATGTTGGTGGAGATGGTGATGGCGCCCTTGCGGCCCGCCTGGGCGACGATGTCAGCCTCACGCCAGTGGTTCTTGGCGTTGAGGACCTCGTGCTCGATCTTCTGCCGCGTGAGGAGTTTGGAGAGCACCTCGGTCTTCTCGACGGAGATGGTACCCACGAGCACCGGCTGGCCGCGCTTGCGGCAGTCCTGCAGCTCGGCGATGACGGCCCGGAACTTGGCCATCTCGTTCTTGTAGATGAGGTCGTCGGTGTCGATACGGATGACGGGCCTGTTGGTGGGGATGACCGACACGTCGATGTTATAGGTCTTCTGGAACTCCACGGCCTCGGTCTCGGCCGTACCGGTCATGCCGCCGAGCTTCTTGTACATGCGGAAGAAGTTCTGGTAGGTGATGGTGGCGAGGGTCTGGTTCTCCTCCTCGATCTCCACGTTCTCCTTGGCCTCGATGGCCTGGTGGAGACCGTCGGACCAGCGTCGGCCCTCCATCTTGCGGCCCGTGAACTCGTCGATGATGATGACCTGACCCTTCTCCACGAGGTAGTTCACGTCGCGCTTGTACAGGGTGTGGGCCTTGAGGGCCGTGTTGACGTGGTGCACCCACTCCACGTTGCGGGGATCGTAGAGGTTGTCGATCTCCAGTTTATCCTCGACGACGGTGACGCCGTGGTCCGTGAGCATGGAGTTGTGGGACTTCTCGTCGATGGTGTAGTCTACGTCGCGCCGCAAAAAGGGGATGACGTCATTGACCTGCTGGTACAGGTTGACCGCGCCCTCGGCGGGGCCGGAGATGATGAGCGGTGTACGGGACTCGTCGATGAGGATGGAGTCCACCTCGTCGACGATGGCGTAGTGCAACTGGGTCTGCACGTAGCGCTCGATGGAGTCCTTCATGTTGTCGCGCAGGTAGTCGAACCCGAACTCGGAGTTGGTGCCGTAGCAGATGTCGCAGCGGTAGGCCTTCTGCTTCTCCCAGTCGGAGTGGCCGTGGATGATCTTGCCCACGGTGAGCCCGAGGAAGTTATAGATGTTGCCCATCCAGTCGGCGTCACGGGAGGCCAGGTAGTCGTTGACCGTGACCAGGTGTGCGCCTTTGCCCTCGAGGGCGTTGAGGTACAGCGGCAGGGAGGCCACGAGGGTCTTGCCTTCACCGGTCTTCATCTCGGCGATGCCGCCGCTGTTGAGGACCATGCCGCCGATGAGCTGCACGTCGAAGTGACGCATGGAGAGGACGCGGATCCCCGCTTCGCGAACCGTGGCGAAGGCCTCGGGGAGGATGCGGTCCAGGGACTCTCCCTTTTTCAGCCGGGCCTTGAACTCCTTGGTCTTCGCCTTGAGCTGTCCGTCGGTCAGTGAACGGAAGGTCGGCTCCATGCCGTTGATCTTGTCGATGGTGGGCTGCAGGGCCACCATTTTGCGCTCGTGGGCGGTTCCGAATATTTCTTTGAGACCCATTGCAAAACTCCTTGGGGTCCCCAAGTCCACGGGGAGCGTGGGCTTTGGGGACAATAAACCTGCCGCTGTGTAGCACTTATGGGACCGATTGAAAAGGAGATTAGGAAGTGTATGAAATGGCGGATACTTACACCGTAAATCACCCGTCGCGGTCCTCTTTGCTCCCAGAGGCACGTGGGGGCTATCTAATCATCGGGGAAGAAAAGTAAACGGACCGGTGCGATTTCTTGGTTCTCCACCATCGGTTCACGGTGTTCACACCCCCCCATGTGACGGTTCCTCCACAGATCACGCGCTTGAAAAAAGGTTCCATGGCCTCGAAAGAAAATGCCCAGGCTGCGGCTTTGGGGTAAGTAATGTTGGAAATTATTGAGGAAAAGATGAGTGGAAATGTTGGCTTGGTCCAGACCGGGTTCAAGGTCCTTGATGGCTGGCTAAAAATAAATTACCTGTAAAATGAAAAACATATGATGGTATTTGTCAGAATCGAGTGAGATGTCCCGATTCGGGCACCGTCCTTGCGCTGGAAAGTGGGCAGGAGGTGCATCATGTTACGCACATTATTCTTCTCAATCCTTGTTTTCGGTATGGTCACGATTTCTTCCAGCGAGGCGTCGGCCCAGCATCGGGTTTCCTCCGGTACCATCTCGGCCGCGCAGATGCGAACCTGCCACCTGATGGCGCGACGGGGCAGTCAGACCGAAGCCTACCGGCAGTATCTCTTCAACCAGTGCGTTCAGCGTCACCGTGGATATTCCACCGCGTCGGCCAGGGGGCACATCAACGGGTACCGTGGCCGCACGGGACACAACAACGGGTATCGTGGCCGCACCGGGTACAACAACGGGCACCGTGGCCGCACCGGGTACAACAACGGCAACCGGTCGGGACGCACCAGCCGGCATCAGCCCCGGTACAACTCGGGCAATCGTG
>QKIM01000211.1 GCA_003249585.1 Deltaproteobacteria bacterium | reverse complement strand
AGTCTCGCGCCGGTGGGCGGATGTGGTGGTTCTTGTGTACCCCCAGTGGACTCCCCAGGGATTCTACAACAGCGCCATGGTCGTCTCCGAGGCCGGACTCGTGGGCAATTATCAGAAGACTCACCTCTTCGGTGCCGAAGGAGAGGTGTATCTCCCCGGGACGACCGGCTTCCCGGTCTTTGAGACCAGCTTCGGCCCCATCGGAGTGATGATCTGCTTCGACTGGTTCTTCCCCGAATCGGCCCGCACCCTGGCCCTCGCCGGGGCTCGAATCATCGCCCACCCCTCCAACCTGGTCATGCCCTACTGTCAGCGGGCCATGTTCGCGCGGAGCCTGGAGAACATGGTCTTCACCGTGACGGCCAACCGATGTGGAAGCGAGACCTGGGGGACGCCCCTCACCTTCACGGGGGGATCCATCATCTACGGTCCCCGTGGTGAGGTCCTGGCTGAGGGGCCCCTTGAGGAAGACACCGTGGAGGTCGTGACGGTCGATACCGAGCGCGCCGCGGGCAAGACCCTCAATTCCAGGAACAACATCTTCCGGGATCGAAGGACCGGGATGTATGCTCTTGAGAAGGTCCCCGAAGGAGGTACGGATGCACATCCGTGAGATCTTCGAGCGGCACACCGTCGCGTGCAGCTTCGAATTCTTCCCGCCCAAGACCGATGAGAGCGCGCGGGAACTGTACGAATCCATCAGCGCCCTGAAGACGCTCAAGCCCGCCTATGTCTCCATCACCTACGGCGCAGGCGGCTCCACGCGGGGCCTGACCCACGATCTGGTGGTCCGGCTCTCGGCGACCATGCCCTTCCCCGTGGTCTCCCACCTGACCTGTGTGGGTTCGGAACGTGAGGAGATCGAGGGGATCCTCGACCGGTACGCCCAGTGCGGGATCCTGAATATCATGGCGCTGAGAGGTGATCTCCCCAGGGATCCGGAAGAGCAGGGACGCAGCGCCTTCCCTCACGCCGTGGATCTGGTCGGGTTCATCCGCGATCGGTACCCGGAGATGGGGATAGGCGTCGCCGGATATCCGGAAGGGCATCACGAGACGCCCAACCGTATGACGGAGATGGACCACCTCAAGGCCAAGGTCGACGCCGGGGCGGACTACATCTGCACCCAGCTCTTTTACGACAACCACGACTTTTTCGACTTTCGGGAGCGGTGTCTCGCTGCGGGAATCACGGTCCCCATTGTGGCCGGGATCATGCCCGTCACGTCCCGCAAGAACATGATCCGCATGTCCGAGCTGGCACTGGGAACGCGGATTCCCGGGAAACTCATGCGGGCTCTGGCCCGGGCTCGAACGACCGAGCAGGTTCGCAGCGTGGGGATCCATTGGGCCTCCGAACAGGTGCGGGACCTCATCGACAACCAGGTCGCGGGGCTGCATTTCTACACCCTGAACCGATCCAACGCGACACAGAAAATTTATGAAAACCTCGGGGTTGCCAGCAGTGCCGACTTTGAGGATTCCCCGCTCTTCCCGTGAGGTGCCCATGGACACGCTGCTGCACACCCTGAAGTTCTCATCCATGCTCAAGAACCTGCCCCGGGGCGGATGGCTCATGAAGGGGGTGAGGACTCCCGAGTCCTTGGCGGATCACAGCTACAGCGTGGCCTTCATCGCCATGCAGCTGGCGGATGCGATCCGCCGGCAGGGCATCGCCGAACCATCTCTGGAGCGGGTGTTGCGCCTGGCCCTCATCCACGATCTTCCCGAGTCCATCATCACGGATATCCCCGCTCCCATGACGCGATACTTCGGTGCCGAGAACAAACGACGCGCCGAGGAGGCCGCGCTGGCCGACATCATGGGTGGGACTCCCGCCTTTGAGGAATACAGGGAGCTCTTCGCGGAGTTTGAGGAGCGCCGCACCATCGAGGGCAGGATCGTCCGGGCCGCGGACAAGATCGACATGATGCTCATGGTGCTCCATTACGAGGAGACCGGGCATCGGAACCTTGGGGAGTTCTGGACCGACGGGGACAGGATCTTTTTTAATGACATGACCGGCGGCGACCGGGAGGTCGCCTTCTTTCAGTCCATCTATGCCGCGCTCAAGAGTCGACGCGGGGGAGGCGCTCAGCAATGAACAGACGCTCAAGCGGTCTGCAGTATCAGGTCCTCAAGTCCGGAAGCGGCCCAAAGCCGACTTCTTCCGATACGGTGATCTGTCACTATCGGGGGACCCTTCAGAACGGATCGGAGTTCGACAGCTCCTACTCGAGAGGCAAACCCGCGGAATTCAAGGTGACAGGTGTTATCAAAGGGTGGACAGAGGCGCTCCAGCTCATGACCGTGGGCTCACGCTGGCGGCTCGTCATCCCTCCCCATCTCGCGTATGGAGACAAGGGGGCAGGGGGAAAGATCGGTCCCGGCGCCACCCTCATCTTTGAAATTGAACTTCTGGGGATCGCGCCAAGGTAGTTCAGGACTCCAGCCGCCTCAGGGCCAGCCGACGGCGAAGTCCGCCCAGGCCATCGATGATGAGGTGACCGTCGAGGTGCTCCATCTCGTGCTGGAAGGCACGACTCAGGATGCCCTCTCCCTCCATCTCGAACTCTTTTCCCTCCAGATCCGTGGCCCGGATCCGGGTGCGCGCGAAGCGCTTGATGGAAATGAATACTCCGGGCAGGCTCAGGCATCCCTCCTCGCCCTTCATCTCTCCCTCGCCGTCCAGAATCTCGGGGTTGATAAAGACCAGGGCCGGATCCTCTTCGGTTCCTCCCGCGAAGGTGGGGTCGATGACGAAGAGTCGTTTCTTGACGCCTACCTGCACCGCTGCGACCCCAACCCCTTCTGTCGCGTACATGGTCTCCACCATGTCGGTCACGAGCGTGCGGAGGTCGTCATCAACCTGGGTGATCTCCTCGGAGCGTTCGTAGAGCAGTTGATC
>QKIM01000316.1 GCA_003249585.1 Deltaproteobacteria bacterium | reverse complement strand
GCCCGAACGGCCCTCCACCCGCTGCTGGGTCTCGAACTTGACCTTCTCCTGGGTCACCTCGCTCACAAAGTCGAAGATGCTGCGCCCCACGAGCTCTCCGGGACCGACCCCGTAAATCTGCTCTGCGACGAAGTTGGCGAAGGTGAAGCGCTCCCTGAGGTCCACCACGGCCACCCCTTCACCCATATTCTCCACGAGGGTCCTGTACTGCTCCTCACTGGCGCGGAGGCTGTCCTCCACCAGCTTCTTCCAGTCCAGGTTCATGACATGTTCACGCTGGCTGCGATCGA
Organism: Deltaproteobacteria bacterium; assembly: GCA_003249585.1. GTDB lineage: Bacteria > Myxococcota_A > Polyangia > HGW-17 > HGW-17 > SZUA-580. The sequence goes on along the minus strand of QKIM01000316.1, from coordinate 2,623 downwards.
GCTCCTCCTTCAGGCGTTCGACTCGCTCACGCTCCGCGAAGAGCTCCCGCCGCAGCAGCTCGTTCTGCTCACGCAGACTCACCATGAGGAAGTCGTTGTCGGGGGAATGGCTCATCGCATCACCGCAAACCAGGAGGTCAGGGGGGCTCGCACAGCCCCATCCGCAAAGGATGGTACCAGATCGACCCACGGGGCGTAACCCCCTTTGCGACGCTTTGGGGTTCCCCTCGGCCGGTGTTCGTGGAATAGTGCGCCCAGACGGGGACCGAGGTCCCCGGGGAGCGACGGCATCATGTACGGCTGGCAGGGCAACATCCTCCGCATCGACCTCTCCACGGGACGCACCGAGACCATCTCCTTTCCCGAGGAGTTCTTCCACCGCCACATCGGCGGGCGGGGCCTCGCCGGCGCCTTCCTGGCCGAGGCCTCCACCCTCCCCTGGGATCACCCCGACAGCCCGTTCCTGGTCTTCACGGGTCCCCTCACCGGGACCTCGGCCCCCACCTCAGGGCGCTACACCATCATGGGTCGCTCTCCCCTCACGGGGACCATCGGGGACAGCTCCACCGGTGGTGATCTGGGCCTGGAGCTCAAAAAGGGCGGTGTGGACGGCCTGATCATCACGGGCCGCGCAGACACGCCCGTGGGACTCCACGTCACCGACGGCAAGGTGGCTCTGGAGCGCGCCGACCATCTCATGGGGCTCACCACCGACTCCATCTTCGACCGCATGGCCCACCTGCCCACCCTCACCACCACGGGGCCCGCGGCCGACAACGGCGTGCTCTTCGCCGGGGTGGTCTCCGATCGCGGCCATTTCGCCGGACGTAACGGGCTGGGGACCCTCATGGCCTCTAAAAACCTGAAGTATCTCACGGCCAGAGGCAGCGGACGCATCAATGTCGCCGACCGCGATGCCCTCATGGCGGCACGCAAAGAGATCCTCCGGCTCAGCGCCGCCTCCCCCATCCTCATGGGGGAGCTGGGGCTCACCCACTGGGGCACCGGCGCCCTCTACGATCTCATGCATGTGCGCCGCATGATGCCCACCAGGAACTTCAGGGAGACCTGGTTCGAGCACGCCCCGAGGATGAACGCCTACTTCTACGAGAAGACCTTCGCCCCGAAGAAGGGCGGCTGCCGCGGGTGTCACATCCAGTGCAAGAAGCTGGCCATGGAGAAGCACATCCCCGAATTCGAGACCATGTCCCACTTCTCGGCCCTCATCGACAACGACGATCTCGAGACGGCGCTGGACGCCAATCACCTGTGCGGCCTCTACGGCATGGACACCATCAGCATGGGAGGCACCCTCGCCTGCTGGATGGAGCTCACCGGCACCCCCACTACCCGAGACACCATCCTCTCGACCATACGCGACACCGCGCTGGGCAGGGACCTGGGACTCGAGCTGGGGCAGGGCTCAGCCCGCTTCGCTGCCTCCCGGGGTCGCCCCGAGCTGGCCATGGCCGTCAAGGGGCAGGAGCTGCCCGCCTACGATCCCCGTGGCGCCTACGGCATGGCCCTGGCCTACGCCACATCCACCCGTGGCGGGTGCCACCTGCGGGCCTACCCCATCAGCCACGAGATCCTGCGCAAACCCGTGGCCACGGACCGCTTCTCCTTCTCATCCAAGGCTCGGATCATCAAGCTGGCCGAGGATCTCAACGGCGTCGTGGACTCCCTGACGGCCTGCAAGTTCCTCTTCCTGGCCACCTCCCTCGAGGAGTTCGCCGCGGTCTATGTGGGCGTCACCGGGGTCGACACAGGGGCCCACGACCTCATGAAGGCGGGGGAACGGATCCTTTATAATGAACGGATGATGAACTGCCGCAACGGCTTTGGCGCCGCCGACGACGACCTGCCGCCCCGCTTCTTCGACGAGGAGGGGTCCTCGGGCAACTCCATCACCGTGCTCCCCCTGGATCGCCGGGAATTCCTGGACACCCGGGCCAGATACTACAAAATCCGCGGACTCGACGCCAAGGGGATGCCCACGCGCGAGAAAGCGCAGGAGCTGGGGTTGCCATGGAACGGCTGATGACCAAGTACACCGGGAAACTGATAGCGGCGGGGCTGTGCGAGGCCGACGGCGTTCTCTTCGCGGGAATGGACGACGAACTGCTCTTCTCCCGGGAGGCGCCCCAGCGGGATCTTCTGGCCCCCCTCTTCGAGCAGCTCAGCATCAACTCCCTGCTCCTGGCCCGTCCCAGGGAGCCCTTCTTCTCCATCATGAACCACCTGGCCCGACGGGAGCAGGGCGCCATCCGGCCGAGGGACACGGAGACCCGCACCTTCCTCCATGAGCTCCCTACCCTGCAAAGGCTCTCCACCAAAGAGTTGATCGCCGTGCTCAAATACCGCAAGACCGTCATCGTGGAGGGTGAGGGCGTGGTTACCTTCGGCACGGTCTCCCCAGAGCAGGCCTTCGTCTTCTTCTCCTCGGTCTGCTTCGCAACCTTCGTCAAGTTCTTCTCCGACTATCTCGTCCACAGGCGCCGTGGAGAGGTCTCCACGGACGAAGAGGCGACCTTCCGGCGCGCGGTCGACACCCTCCCTCCCCCCCACGACTCCTGCCCTCCCATGGCCACCGGACCGCTCAGGTCCGAGGCCGGGATTATCG
>QKIM01000341.1 GCA_003249585.1 Deltaproteobacteria bacterium | reverse complement strand
GCCGCGTCCGCCTCTCCCGCAAGAAGGCCCTGGGCTGTGAGGAGAAAGACATCATAAGACTGCGCTGATGACCGGACGGGGCTCCCCGGGAGCCCCGCCCCACATCGGACCGCCGACTTCTCCCGCCTCCCCCCCGCCACACTGGGCCGCCCTCGGGCCTCACTTTTTTCCTCATAAAATCATCTACTGAAGCCTTGCGACTGGCAAGGCGATGCCGCACCGGTCGGCCGGCACAGAACGGGGGGTGTTCAGAGTGTGGGGCAACACCGGGTTCAGCTCCGGCGCAGTCCGGCGGGGCTCAGCAGCACCCTGATCCGGACGGCGAACAGTCGCACCCGGAATCACAGCCGCACGGGGCGTAGGCGGTCCCCGTGTCGCGGTAGTGGCGCGCCCTGAGGTTGCGCTCACGGCGAACCGCCGGACTGGTCACCTCCACCACCATCCCCTCGCGGGGGCGGGTACAGCAGGCGTAGGCGGCCTTGCCGTTGACCAGAACATGGCAGACCCCGCAGCAGCCGGTCTTTTCCCGGGACCGGTAGCAGGGCGCGGGGATGCCGACGCCCAGCTCGCGGGCGGCCTCCACGAGGTTTGGGGCATCGTCGCTGATGGTTCGATTCCTGCCGTCGAAGAAGAGGATCATGCGTGGGACTCCTTGGGGGGCACGGCGCCTGCGATCGGCCGTGCACAACAACGCGAGCGGATGTTCGCTTTGTTGCCGTCGTTTGGAACGTCGCCGAGGACGGACCGTTTCTCCTGTGCGTATGGTGGCACGCCGCAGGGCACCACTCCTTGCCGTGTGTTTGGATATTCTGGCACGCTTTGATCCTCACGGCAATGCCCTTGGCCTTTTTCTGTTGCCAGCACGATCGCCCGTGGGTATGGTGCGCCCAGGACCCCTACCCTAAACTCGCATGGAGGAAATATGCAGAGGCAGATCATTGCTGTTTTTTGTCTTATCACGCTCATGGGGATTGCCCTCCCGGGATGTGACGATGACGATGGCGCGTCGAACACCAACAACGTCAGCAACACAAGCAACGTCAACAACACCACCAATCCCACCTGCGGCAACGACTCGGTGGATCCTGGAGAGGCCTGTGACGGCAGTCAACTCGGTGGCCAGACCTGCGCGACCCAGGGTTTTGACGGGGGCCAGCCGGGGTGCCTCGACGACTGCAGTGCCGTCGACACCACGGGGTGCTGTCTCGACGCCTGTCCCGAGGCGGGCGCCGTGGAGTGTCACCAGAACGCCCTCGCCACGTGCGTGCTCAGGACGGGCGGATGCCTGGTCTGGGAAGAGACGGACTGTGGCGAAGCGCAGTGCCTGGACGCGGGCAACGGGCCCGAGTGCTCCTGCGTCGACGAGTGTGACCTCGGAGCTCCCCCATCCTGCGTGGGGAACGGGCTCACCACGTGCGAAGCGAACACCCAGACAGGTTGTAACCACCTCGTCGTCGTCGACTGCGCCGCCACGAGCCAGTCGTGCAACCCCTATACCGGGAGCTGTGTGAACAACGGAAGCGGGACCCAGTGCACCGATGCCTACCAGATCCTGCACTCTCCGCTGGTTCTCTCCGGGGCGGATCTGGAGACGGATTTTGCCCTCGACTCCGTGGATCTCTGGGAGACACCCGGCTGCACCAGCACCTATTACAACAAGAACGACGCGGTCTTCCGCGTGGACATGCACGACGGAGACCGGCTGACGCTCTGGGACTCCACCGATTCCTGGCTCTATTTCAACGTCCTGGCGGCCGACCCGGTCAACTGCCTCGACGACTCGGTGTGCCTCGCCAACAACGAGAACGCCCTGGGGCGACTCACGTACGATGCCAGCGGGGATCAAACCGTCTACGTCATTGTCGAACCCTACATGGCCGACCTCACGAGCCCCTACGATCTCCATTTCGAGCTGGTGCCCAGGGTCTGCGGGGACGGGCTCCTGGGCCTCGGAGAAGAATGTGACGACGGCAACACCGTGGATGCGGACGGGTGCAGCGCCCAGTGCATGGAGGAGGCGGGGTACGACTGCGCCGGCGCCCCCTCCTTCTGCTTCGAGGAAGGACGCGGGAACACCTGCGACACAGCCATAGAACTGACCTTGCCCATCGCCTTCTCCTTCAGCACGGAGCGGTTCACCGATGACTACGGCTCGCCGAACCACCCCCCTTTCACCTCCTGTACGGTCATCGGGGGAGAGGGCCCCGACGCCGTCTTCGCCATCACCATCCCCGCGGAGACCTATCTGCAGATCGACGCATCCAACGTGATAGACGACTTCACCCTGATCATCTCCACGGATTGCGCCGACATGGAAGGGACCTGCGCCTTCAGCGAGACCGCCTATCTCGGGCCCGAAGCCTACCGGTTCTTCAACCATGACGCACAGCCCCTCACGGTGTTCCTGCTCCTGGACGCGTTCAACCCGGGGACCTTCTCGACGGACCTCGCCCTCTCCTTTCACGCCCCCGTGTGCGGAGACGGCATCGTGGAGGGAAATGAAGGGTGCGATGATGGCAATACAACTGATGCCGACGGGTGCGACGCCGATTGTGTGCCCGAAGCCGGCTACGTCTGTTACGGGCAGCCCTCCACCTGTGAGGCCTCCCAGCCGGGCGACACCTGTGAGAACCCCTACATCGTCACCGACGCCACCACCCTGACCCTCGACACCGCCCTCTTCCACGACGTCTACGGCCCCCCGCTGGGGAACGACTATCCATGCGGCCTGATGCCCTACGGCAGCGGCGGTGAAGGACCGGACGTGGTCTTTCAGGTGGAGGTCCCCCCGAATCATGCTCTCGACGTGACAGGCGAGAGCGCCGAGATGAACATGGCCGTCATCTTCTCCCGGCAGTGTGGTGACATCGAGTACTCCTGTTTCGAATATTCGGAAGGGTACAACCATCCCATCAC
>QKIM01000340.1 GCA_003249585.1 Deltaproteobacteria bacterium | reverse complement strand
GTCCGCTGATCTTCGGCGAGGAAGGTGAGGACCTGCCGCTCCTTGGGCCCGCCAAGGGAGAAAAGTCCCTCGGCCATCTTCTGCAGTGCGTGAATCTCTCGCGCGAATTCCGGATCAGCCCTGTAGGCCAGCAGGAACTCTCTGAAGGCCCGGATGGCCCGTTTGTCCCCAATATCCAGGAGCGCCTCGGTGATGGCGACGAGCTCCTTCTTGGTGGTCTGGGCGTTGCGCAGGAGCCCGAGGAGGATGGGCACCGACTCCTTGGCCTTGAGTTTTGCACAGACCTTGGCCATGACGGCCACGGCGAGGGGGCGACTCCCTTTGATATAGTCGTAGGGTCGCTTGAGCAGGTCAAGATAGAGAGGGAGCCCCTTGGGGTCGGGGTGAGCGATGAGATCGTGCTCGGCCTTCTCTTTGAGCTCCCGGGAGCTGGAGGAGGAGGTGATGAGCTTGAGCAGACGGCTCACGCCGGCCCCGCCGACCACGGCCAGGGCGTCGATGGCGAAGCGCTTGGCCAGCGGGAACCTGGTGTCGGTGTCGTTGGCGATGTCCGTGAGAGAGTCGAGGAGCGATTTCTTCTCAGGGGTGACATTGGAGGCGGGTTTCCATCCCAGGATATCGAAGGTGGCGCCCTTGATCAACTCGCCGATGGCAGGCGTCCTGTACACCAGCTCTCCCGTGGAGCGGTTGAGCGCGCGGATGGCACCCTCTCCGGTGACAAAATAGATCACACCCTGCTCGTGCCGGGCCGCGACCACACCGGTGAGATCACTGGAGACGGCCCACTTCAGGAGCGCCTTGCCCTTCTCGTTGATCTCGAACCCGAAGAAATACTTAAACATATTAAAGACAAATTCGTTATTTTCGAACTTGGCGACCCCTCCGACATCAAGGAACTGCCCGTGGATGAGGCGGACGTCGTAGGCAGAGTAGTTGGTCATGACAGGGTCGTATTGGTTGCTGGCGTACCGGTACTCGAGGTTCTTCACATCGGAGGTGAAGGAGGTCTTGCCCTTGTCGAGCTGCGTCAGGATCTGGGGGGAATAGGCATAGACGCCGTATTTGTCCCCGAAGAACAGGCCCTTGGCGGTGTTGGTGATGAACCGGATCTCACCCTTGTTGACGTGGAGACGTCCCAGCTCGAGCGGTTTGTTGGTGTCGATGAAGACCAGATAGTGGGACCGATAGGGGACCAGCACCGCGGCATCGGTGAGGGTAGGCCATCCCATGCGGCCGTTGGCCGTGAGGGAATAGATCCTGGCCCCGCTGCCAGCCCGCAGGAGGTGCAGAGTGGAGGTCTGGTTCAGGACGCTGCCCTGGGGCTTGTAGATGCTGACGATCCCGAACTTGCCGGACCTGGATCCGCTCATGCCGAGGAAGGTGTGGCCCTTGGGCAGCGCGTAGGTCCACAGCGGCTTGCCCGAAGAGACATCCAGGGCCGCGATCCCTTTCTTGAGATCATAATACGCGACGGCTCCACCTGAGATTACATATCGTGAACGGGCGTCGGGGGTCGGGGTCTTCCACAGCACCTTACCGGAGTCAGGATCGACCGCGACCGCGGAGATGGGCATGCGGGTCTGCATGATGACCATCGGTTTCCCCGTGCTGTTGAAGGGAGTTGGCTGAAGAGGGCGGATCCTGATCCCCGAGGAGGAGAAGGCGGACGCCTGGTTGTTGCTCCGATCCACGTGGAACGGGGGCAGGGGCTTGCAGGCGCCGAGGGCGAGGGTGACGAAGAGCAGAAGAGTGTATGTTCTCATGACAGCCTCTATTTCGAAGAAAGGATCTTGTAGGCGAGTTTCTTGGAACGTCCGAAACGATCGGGTCCGCTCCCGGAATATTTGAGCAGCACGGTCTGGGCCCCGGGCAGGTTGATGGCGCCGAGGATCTTGACCAGCTGCATCCTGACGGGCTCGGGACCAAAGTCTTCACGCAGGAGCATGGTCCCGATGGTGTTGACGATGATCTCCTTGCGGGTCTTGCGACCCTCGAGTGTCATGGCAAAGGCCCGTGCCGTCCGGATTCCGCCGATGAATCCCAGGGCCTGGGTGGCAGGGACACTCCCCTTGGCAAACAACTTCAGGAGCGCGCCCTCGGCACGGTAGACCTTGCGTTTTCCGAGATGCCACGCAGCCTTGCCACGGACCGTAGCGTCGTAGTCCCTGAGCGCCTTGAGCAGCAGCGCGTTGACCTGGAGGAACTCCTTGGAACCGGCCTTGAAGGGCAGCCTGCAGATGGCCTGGAGGGCAGCAACCCGCAGCGTGGGGGCCCGGTGGGCGGAATAGAACACGAGGGTCTGGAAGGAGCGGACATCCTGACGGGCTTCAAGAGCCTCGATCATGGCGAGGGAGAGCTGCGGAGGATGCCCGAGGAGGAGCTGCTGCAGCAGGTTGTCCATGGAGTAGGCGGACGTTCTTTTTCCCAGCTCCCTGGCGGCCTCGACAGCGGTGTTCATGTCTTTGGTGAGCAGAAGATCCAAGAGTTTGTCGTCGCTCTGAGCACGCCAGTTGAGCTTCGCCTTGCCCGCTCCATGGGCGGAGCCGGCAGGCACCAAAAGCATGGCTCCCAAAACCAAGGTTATCGCAGCGTATTTCATGAAAGACCTCCAGAGGGGATCGCAGGTTCCAAAGTGCAACAAAACTAAACAAGATTGCACGAAGAGTCAATGAATCTTTACCTGAACCGGGCAGTTTCCAGCGTGAATGAGGCAGCTGGTCGCTCGATTTGCAGGGAAGGTGCCCCGATGCTCTGCAAAGAGATCTTCCTGTGAGGACCTGATCCCCTTGACATGCCTGCCCGAGCCCTGACGGGGACAAACGGCGCATGGGGTGACAATGTATTGTGGAATGAAGAAAAGGATTGTAAAACCCCCCCCTGTCTGTTACACAGGGTATGGTGCGTTGCGCGCCACTT
>QKIM01000343.1 GCA_003249585.1 Deltaproteobacteria bacterium | reverse complement strand
AAAACACTTCAACCCAGCATCCATCTTGAACTCATCCATGTACCCGACGCCTTCCAAGACCTTCAGATATGCCCGGAGATCGTTGGTATATCTTCCTGGCAGTCGGTCTTTTTCTCCTGGCACAAGCTGAACCTGCAATGAGGTCAAAATCTTTATGGCGATTTCATCTTGGATACTAAATACATCGCCGAGGCTACGGTCATAAGCGTCTGCGAACAATTTCTCTCCTTTGATCGCATCTGCCAAACTATATGTGATTCTGATGCGGTCACCAACCACTCCGACGCTGCCTTCCAAAACATACCTCACGCCCAATCTTTCACTCACTTCTCTGTATTTTGGGTTACTTCCTTTGTATGTAAATGCCGAATTCCTGTCGATGACAAAGATATGAGGGATCTTACAAAGTCCTGCAATGATGCCTTCTGCTATTCCGTACCCGAGGAGATCGCCCCTTGAATCCTCGGTCAGATTCCTAAAAGGCAACACAACGATCGACGGCCTCTCGGGCAGAGGAAGCGCCATTTGGGCAATGGAGGCGGACTCGAACTGGCGGCCAAAGGGTTGACTCCTCCAGACCGCGGTGGCCACCGCCGCGACTGCGAACCCCACAAGGACATACACAAGGGGGCTCCGCCAACTGCGCCTCACCTTCGCCGCCCAACTCCCGCGGAGAGATCGTGAAGACCCAGGGCCAACAGCGTCGCTACCACCCGGCGCGGGTTCCGCTGGGAGTACACGTCTTTCAGCAAGATCGGCGAGGAAGCTCTCCCATGCCTCCCCATTGGGCCGCTCCGGGTCGCCGCCGTAGACGAGGGCCACGTCCTCCGGGCTTGCTCCCAAACGGTCGACGGAAAACCGCAACCGCACGCTCTCATGGCTTCCGCGGTACTCGAAGAGGTTGGCCCAGCTGTCCTTCTCGTCCTCGCTGAATTCATAGATGCGATCCTTCAGGTCGCCGTATCTCTTCTTCTTTCCAAGGACCCGGAAGAGGGGTGCGCCAGCCAGATCTGGGAGGGAATCCTTCCACTTGCGATAGATCCTCGGAAGCAGGTGCTCCGGGGCGGAAGATCCTGCGGATGCACCGATCGTGTCATTCAACAGGGCCAGAACGTCGAGGTGTTCCCGCAGGCAGACAGAGGTGATCTGCCCTCTTCGTTCCATCTCATGAACCACGAGAGCGATCACGGAGAGATAAAACTTCCGGGAAGGGGAGTCGAAGTGGAGGGTCAATTCAAGCTTCGGCGGGAGTCGGAGATGGAGCTTGAATTCGTTCAGATCGATCAGAACCGACTTCTTCGTTTCCTCGCCCATGGGCGTGAGCTCCGAGAGCTCTGGCGCAACCGTCAGCCGGCAGAGACTGTGATGGGCCAAACCGTCACACTGCTCGTCCTCAGGCTAACATCTCAACCACACCCGTCAACGACGGTTCGCATCTCCCGGGCCGGCCCGTTCGGCGGCTCGAACGGGGCGAGAAGCGGCGCAGCGCCTTGTGGCGGCGCTGGAGGTGAGGTCGAGGAATGGGGCACCCTTGGTCACCGACCCTAGCACTGGTCTTGAGCCTGCTCGCGGTTGGGCGGGTCCAAGGTGACTGCGGCCTGAAGAATGTCGCAGTGGAGACCGAATGCGAACAGGATCGCCGGATCGCCTGCGCCGGCCTCCATCGGGCCCTGGAGTTCCTCTCACCCTTTGGGATTACGCTCCCTCAACCGATGCGAATCCAGTTCGCGGAACGCCCTGGCGATGTGTACCTCGCCGAGATGGGTGTCCCACTCGGCGACGCCCCGGCTTCCGGGTACTACGACGCGGGCGCAGATCGGGCCGTCGTCAGATCCAGCAGGGTCCCTGTTGCAGCCAGACCCCTGGCTTTCGGCACCCTCCCGATGACGGATGAGATGCTCACTTCGACCGTGACCCACGAGGTGGTCCACCACGTCTACCATCATCTCTGCGCAGGCGCGGGGCGAGTAGCGGAGGCGCCGGTTTCAGAGTATCTGGCCTATGTGGTTCAGATCGAAACGTTGAGAGAGGCCGAGCGCGACCAGGTACTTGCACTTTGGCCGAAGAAGACCCTGCCATCGCGTGAGGCGATCAATCTGTTTCTCTGGGCTCTCGATCCGCCCCGTTTCGGAGTCATGGCCTACCGGTTTCACCGGCTCGCCCCCGGACTGTTTCGGGACGTCCTGTCAGGGAGGCACGTTGTCGCCGATCAGAGCATCCCGCCACAGTAATGGGGGCCCTTTCCACCGCAAGCTCTGGGCTCATCCACCAACGACAGCCCCCGGGCGGCGACCATATCCCACCCTGGGCGTGGCCCCTGAAGCCCCCACCCCGGAGCCCCCGACCGAGTCCGGCGGCGGCTTCATCGGCAGCCAACGCTGAGTCCCGTCGAGCGACTTGCCTCCACCGAGGGGGAGGCGGCGTGACCGGGGCGGCCGATGGGGCGCGCCGGTTCACGACTTGAGCAGGAAAGGCGGGTCGAGCTTCGAGGCCAGCTCGTCGGCCGACTGGATCGCCGCGATGACCCTCTCGGCTTCGTTACGCGTCACCTGGGGGTAACGGCGATCCCCCTGAAATTGTCGTAAGAGGGCCACTGCTCGCCCCAGCGCCTCCCGGGCCTGCTGCACGGCTTCCGCCAGCGGCAGGCGCTGCCCCGGCTCGGGTAAGATCCGATTCTTCGTCTCCTCGGTCATGCTTTCCCTCTCCTCCTCGCGCCCGACACCTGTTCCCTCATCGGGGCTATTCCTCTCAAACCGAGCGTCCCGCCCGGCATCGTCATTCCCCTTCCACCCCCCCGACGCCCCACCTCCTCCCGAACTTCCGCCCCCGCCCGAGAATCCACCTCCCCCCGAGGAGCTGAAACCGCCCGACCCCCAGGAGCGGGAGCCTCCGGACGAGCCGAAGGTGAAGCCGCCGATCGA
>QKIM01000443.1 GCA_003249585.1 Deltaproteobacteria bacterium | reverse complement strand
CGGAGGGATAGCCTATGGCGGCACGTTCTCGGGAAAGGACGTGTTCCTCGTCGCAGGGGAGCCGGACCGTGGGTACACCGACGACTATGTGGAGGGGCTGTTCCATCAGGAGTTCTCTTCCGTGCTCCTGTACAGGTACAGACAGCACTTCAGGATCCGCGAATGGAGAAGGTTGAATGGCCCGGGGTTTTCCTATCTGGGGACCTGCGCGCTGGAAGGCAACATGGGGAAGGATGGCGGCGCGCGGGCCATCGAGCGCGGCACGGCGAGCCCCTCAAACTCTTCGGTAAGAAGTGATCTTGAGCGGGGGCTCCTCACCCAGTATGCCCGCAGCACCATCGAAAACGATTTCAATCAGTACGCCGGCAAGCTCTTCATGCATGATCCGTGGCTGTGGAGCCTGGCCGCACGGTATCGGGCCGTAGAGGGCAAGATTCGGCTCATGGTCGAATTCTACCACGGCGTGCACCCCGATCTGAACCGTGCCCGATTTGAGAAGGGCTTTCGCTGAGTCGGCTACCCCACCTGAAATGCATTGTAATCGTGTCCGGAGCGGGTATGCTTGGTGGATTCCCAAGGAGGTATGAACCATGAGAACCATGTTGTGTCTGCTGCTCATCGCTGCACTCATCCCCAGCGGCTGCAAGAGCGGTAAAAAGAGCAGTTCAAAGGGCTCTGGAGCGGGGGGGACGGTCAGACGGAACGTGACACTCGGCCAGTTGGCAACCCTTCTGAAGGAAAAAAAGAACACGGCGTTCATCGCGCGCCTGCGCGCATCTGGTGGACTCAGGCTCGACACAAAGGACCCCTCGGGGCGCGCCCTGATCCATCTGGCCGTGGAGGGGGGCGATCCGGGGGTCGTCAACGTGCTCATTGAAAAACGGGTAAACCTCGTCGCGCTGGACGCCAAGGAGCGGACACCGCTGCACCTCGCCTGTCTCAAAGGATACCCGGCGCTGGTGGACCTGCTGGTGAAGAAGGGGGCCTCCCTTGAGGCCACGGACAGCTATGGCGCCCGTCCTCTGCATTACTGTGCCGGCGCCGGGCTTGTGGGGGCCGTGAGACACCTTCTGGAGCGTGGAGCGAAGCCCGAGCCGCCCGACAGGGAACTGAGGACGCCGATTGCCTATGCGGCCTTCAAGGGGAGCATGGCCGTGGTGCGTCTCCTGGAAGGGAAGGGGGCAAAACTCAACGTCAGGGATCGTCAGCGGACCACGCTGCTCATGGAGGCCTCGAGGTCGGGGACCCTCGAGCTTGTGGAATATCTGCTCTCAAAGGCAAAATCGGTGGACGAGACGGATCGTCAGGGGCGGACCGCGCTCCATTATGCAGCCGGGGTCGGCAGCGTCGAGGTGGTCAAGCGGCTGGTCGGCAGGAAGATCGACGTGAACCACAGGGATCGCCGGGGTGTGACGGCCCTCATGCTCGCAGCCCGGGAAGGGCGGGATGCTGTGGTCACCACCCTGCTCGCCAGCCGTGCCCACTTCTGGGAGAAAGATCGTCACGGACGCAATCCGCTCCACTATGCAGCCATGGGCGGCGCCGTCAAGGTCGCGGAGGTGCTCCTGGGGAAGAAGGCGTGGGTCGATCAGGCAGACTATTCAGGGCGGTCACCTCTGCACGTCGCCGCAGCCAGGGGGCAGGTGGCCATGATCGCGTTTCTGCTGTCTCGGAAGGCAAACCTGAAGAAACGGGATCTCCGGCTCAATACGGCTCTGCATTTTGCCGCCGAAAACGGGCGGGACAAGGTGATCTCGTTATTGCTCAACAATGGCATGAAGGTCACCCAGCTCAATAAAATGAGCAGGACTCCGCTCATGTTGGCGGCTGCAGAGCTCAGGGTCTCCACGGTGAAACTCCTGCTGGAGAAGGGCGCTGATGTGAAGAAGCATGACCGTTCGGATTTCACGGCGCTCCACTTCGCCCTCGGGACCGGGTGGGATTACCACCGACCCCCTCACAGCCGGAAGAAGCTGAGATACAGGTATGAGGTAACCGGGCCCCGTCGGGCTCCCGAGTCCACGGCGGCGGCCACCGAGGCGAAGCGGCTGGCCATCGTAAAGCTCCTCGTGGAAAAGGGCGATGACGTGAACCGGCACGACTACCACAAGCGCAGCCCGCTCTTTACTTCCTGCTGGAACGGGTACGGCTCCATCACGAGGTATCTCCTCGGAAAGGGGGCGGACCTCAGGATCCGGACCGTCGCCCAGAACTATTCCGTGTTCCACGCGGCGTCCTTCGGCTCGGACGCCAGGATTCTCGACGCCCTCAAGGCGGCCAACGACAAACTCCCCGAGAAGGATCGTCTGGGGGTTGGTGACGGTGGCTGGGACAAAAGGACACCCCTGCACTTCGCCGCACTCGGGGAGAATGTCGAGGCGGCGAAGTGGCTCCTGGGACAACGGGTGACCATCAACGCCACGGACAAGGAGGACCAGACTCCCCTGCTTCTGGCGGGGCCCGCCGTCTCCCTGCTGCTCATCGGCAGAGGCGCCGATGTCGGGCTCATGGACTCGAAACGTGTTTCGCCCATCCTGCTCAGCGCCTTCAGGCCCTCGGTCGAGGTGATGAAGGCGCTCATCGAAAAGGGGGCCAACGTCAACATGAATGATGTGCGCAACGTTACCCCCCTGCACATCGCCGCGTGGCGGGGAAACCTGGAGATGACCGCTTATCTGGTGGAGAAGGGCGCAGACGTGAAGACCGCCGATGCCTCCGGGCTGACACCGCTGCTCGTCTCTACGGAATTCACCTGGGAGCCGCCCGAGGTGAAGGGGGACTCCAGGCCGGTAAACCCCCAGGTGGCCATCGTCAAACTGCTGCTCGAGAAGGGAAGTGATGCCGCCGCCGTGGATCAGGAGGGCAACACCTTCGTCCACCTTGCCGCCCGAAGTGGGGGCAAGGAGCTGGCCGAGATGCTCGA
>QKIM01000125.1 GCA_003249585.1 Deltaproteobacteria bacterium | reverse complement strand
CCGCTACACAGGCTCCCTGGCACAGTATTCTCCCAAAGGCCTCATGGAGAAGCTCATGTACCTCGACGATCTGGGCAAGTCAAAGACCGAGAGCCGCTTCACCTACGACGACAAGGGGCGCCAGATCCGGCGCATGGTCCTCAGAAACGGCGCGCCCGCCCTGGAGATTCGGGAGTTCTTCAAGGATCCCGCGCTGGCGACCTATGGAATCTTCACCTCCCAGATCCGCACCACCATCAAGGGCAAGGAGCGGCTCATCTCCTCCTACGAGATCCGCGTGGATCAGAAGAACCTCGAGCACTCCAGCGCCGAGGTGCGCATCAAGGGGAAGAAGCCCATCACCCTCTCCCACTGTCTCTGCCAGCGCTGCGGCGTGACCATCACCCTCGACCACTTCTCCCCCCTGTAGCCCATGCCGCTCCCCATCCCCGTGCTCTACCGCGACGAGGATCTGCTGGTCGTGAACAAGCCCCCGGGGCTCCTCGTCCACCGCACCCCCCTCGATCCCCATGAGACCGAGAGCCTCGTCACCCGCCTTTGGGACCAGCTGGCCATGGCGATCCACCCCCTCCACCGGCTGGATCGCCCCACCTCAGGGGTCCTCGTGGCCGGCTTGAGTCAGCGGATCCTCCGGCCCATGTCCGAGGCCTTCGCCGCCGGAGAGGTGGACAAGACCTATCTGGCCCTGGTGCGTGGCTGGCCCGAAGACGAGGGGATCATCGACCACCCGCTGCGGGATCTCGAGGATCGCCGGGGCCGCAAGATCCGCGAGGGCTCCGCCAGGGAGGCGCTGACCGGGTACCGGACCCTGGAGCGCTTCGAGTTCCCCCTCCCCTTCGGGGGCTTCGAGACCACCCGCTGCGCCCTGGTGGAGGTCACCCCAAAAACAGGGCGGTACCGACAGATCCGCCGCCACTTCAAGCACATCTTCCACCCCCTCATCGGGGACACCACCTTCGGCGACGGCAAGGTGAACCGGCACTTCCGGGACCACTTCGCCTGCCACCGCCTCATGCTCCACGCCCGCGCCGTGGCCTTCACCCACCCGGTCACGGGCGCCCTCCTGTACGTGGAGGCGCCCGTCGACGCACTCTTCACCGACCCCGCCCGGCACCGCTCCGCCCACGTCTGACCACAGGCGAGGCGCCCCCACCGCCACAATTCGTTGGACACCGAACCCGCTCCCGGTATACTTGAGCCAGTCACACAATTTCGTCGTCGGCCTGCGTGTCCACCGAGGGGAACGACCCACCCCAGGGGACTGGCATGCCTTGTCAGACTGCGATTTCGGGTACCATACCCCACGGAGGTTTCCCATGACCACTCTGCTCGTCTCGCTGCTCTTCACGGCCCAGCTCACCCAGGCGCAACCCGCGGCCCCGGGCCCTGTCACGCAAAACCCCATGTATCTGCTCGTCTCGGGCGCCGCCACCTACCCCACCTTCAATGACACCATCCCCCTGGGCGGAGGCGCCGCCACGGCAGGGTACACCCTCCTCGGGCAGCGCGGTAAAATCTCCCTGGAGGGCGTCATCGGGTTCTGGATGCTCATGCAGCGCTGGGAGGGCGACTACAGCACCTTCGGGCTCGGGATCCATCTGTGGCAGTTCCTGGTGGGGGCCCGGTACAGGTTCGGCACCCGTGGGTGGATGCCCTTCGTCGCGGGCCACATCGGGCTCGCGAGTTCGTCCCGTGAAGTAGGCGAGGCGTACGGCGGAATCGAACCGGGGGACTATGCCTCGACGGGGCTGGGGATCAGCGTCAAGGTCGGCATGGAGAAACACTTCGGCACGCACATCCTGGAGTTTTTCGTGGCGTACAACTACGCCTCCAGCGTTCCCAATTTCGAGAAGGACGGGGACTTCGAGTCCGCGGGGTTCTTTACTCTCGGACTCTCCTACGGTTTCGGCTTCACAGGGAAGTGACCCCTGCACCATTTCCGGGAAGTGTAAGCCTCTTCAAAAGCCGGCAGCTGGGGCATCAGAGGGTGGAGTGGATGATCTTCGCCACGTGCTCCCAGGTCTCGCTGAAGCGCTCGCGCGTGTACCCGCTGGGAGAGGGCAGCCAGTCGGAGAAGGGATCGGCGTCGGCGTTGGGATACTGCCCCACCACGTCCAGGTGATCGCCGCAGATGGGGATGACCTTCTCCCCGTAGACCTGGGAGAGGGTGGGCACGATCCCGTCGCTGGTGGAGGCGTCCACAGGGAAGGAGAAGCCACCGGTGATCTCGGCGATACGTTCCGGCTCGGGGTAGGGGTAGGGGTAGTGCGGGTGCTCGTGGCCCGAGAGGTTCTGGAGGACGGCGAAGAGGGACCCCATGACCATGAGGCGCGGCGATCGCACGATCTCCCCAAGGAAGCGCGTGTTGGGGAGCGGAACCCCGGTTATCACCGAGCACGCCATGATGTCGTCGTGGATGGTGACGGCGGCGTTGAAGAGGTTCATGCCTTCGGGAGTGAGCTGGATGACGGCCCCCTGATCCGAGGCGATCTCCGAGAGGAAACTGAAGAAGGGGTCGTCCTTGTCCAGGGAGAGGCGGTCCAGGAGCTTCTGGCTCAACTTGTCCAGGAAGGTGTCTGTGCGCCCCATCCAGTCGTCGAGGCGCGCGGTGAGGGAGAGGGCCCTGGCGCCCAGCCAGATGCCGTGCCGCCCCCCCTGGGAGGTGGCCAGGATGGCCAGGATCTGCAGGATGTGCTTACCCTGGAGGGTGGTGAAGAAGTTGGCCAGGGGCGTCCCGAAGTGGGGCGTGGACATGAACACGGCGCTGCGGGTCTTCCTGAGGATGATCTCCTCGGTGTCCTTGGCCGTGAGCTGTACGTTGGGGGAGAGCAGCAGGCGTACGTCGAGCCCACCCGTGGAGTGCCCCACGAAGTGCAGGGCGTCGGCCTCGAGCCCCCCCGTGGCCTCCACCTGATCCATGAGCCTCA
>QKIM01000150.1 GCA_003249585.1 Deltaproteobacteria bacterium | reverse complement strand
CCTCCAGTCCTGCATGTGCACCAGCTGTTCCTCCTCCTGCACCACCTACTGCAACTGATCCACCCTGTTCATAAAAGAGCAAAATGGGGCCACGGGGCGTATTTGCCTTGCATTTTATTTATTTTATGAGATTGAAAAGACAGAAATTTTCTGTTCCACACCCTGTGGGAATCGATCAAGGAGGTCTTTATGAAGTTACTCTACACCCTGATCCTCGCCTGTTCGCTGCTGTGGGCTGTGGGCTGTGATGACGACGACAACGCCGTCGAGATCTGCGACAACCTCATCGACGACGACGGCGACGGACTCGTGGACTGCGAGGATGACGACTGTTCCGCCTTCCCCGCCTGTGCAGCGAACAACGTCAACAACATCAACAACACGAACAACACGAACAACACGAACAACACGAACAACACGAACAACACGAACAACACGAACAACACCACGCCCTTCTGCGGTGACGGCGTCGTCAATCAGGCCTCCGAGGAGTGTGACGGTGAGGACTTCGGCGACCTCGAGTGTGCCAACGAGGCGCTGCCCGTCAGGAACACCCGCGTCTGCAGCAGCACCTGCCTCGTGGAGGAGTTCACCTGCGAGCCCCAGGACGTCGAACTGGTCTCTCCCGCAGGGGATGGTTACTGCTTTCTGCAGGACGGCAAGGTCTATTGTTATGGCCAGTTCTCCTGGATCGAGAGCGAGGATCTCTTTGAGGTGAGCCTGCCGGGGCAGCCGGTCCGCCTCGTATCAGGAATGGAACACTCCTGCGCCCTGCTCGCCGATGGGGCCCTCTACTGCTGGGGCAGGGGCGAGGAGGGCCAGCTCGGGGATGGGCAGTTCACCTCAAGCGCGACTCCGGTTCAGGTTTTGGGGAACTACCACTTTACCGATGTCGCTGCCGGTGGACAGACGACCTGCGCCGTCATCGACAGCGGCGAGGTGTTGTGCTTCGGCCTGAATGGTTCCGGACAGGTCGGGAACGGGACATTTGACAACGTTGTTGGGGAACCCGATATGGTGTTCGGGCTTCCCGTCCCCTCCAGCGATCCCGCTGTCTCCGTGCATATCTCAACCTGGGGGGAGTGGTCCTGCGCGGTGACCCAGGCCAAGGACCTTTATTGTTGGGGGAACAACCAAAGTGGACAACTTGGCGACGGAACAACGATCTTTGCCCCCGTCGCCGTACAGTCGGACATCAGCCAGGTAAACTCCGTCGCCCTCTCGACGGACACATCCTGTGCCGTCCTCCTCGGTGGTGCGCTCTGGTGCTGGGGCGAGAGAGGTGATGTTGAGAACCAGTGGCCGTCCCAGGTCCCTATGGTGGTGAGTTCGATCACCGACGGGGATCTCATCGCGACGGCGGGGGCCTCCTTCTGTGTAACCAGGATTTCCCATGGGAACCGGGTGTGGTGCTGGGGTACGAATAATTATGGAGAGCTTGGTTCGGGAGGTGGATATTTTCCCGGGCCTATCGAGGCCTCCCTGGTGACCGAGCCAGCGGCGGTGATTGTGTCCGGCCTTGAACGCTACTGCGCACAGGACGACTTGGGGGAGTGGATCTGCTGGGGAACATCGGTGCCTTTTTCGACGTTATCGGATCCCTGGAGGCTGCATGATCTCTCCATGGGACGGTGCTCCGACGGCGTTGACAACGACGGAGACGGCTCCGTGGACTGTGATGATGCGGACTGCGATGGAAGGGGACTGTGTGGTGATGAGGCCACTTTCGTGTTTTGCGGTGACAGCTTCGACAATGACGCCGACGGCCTCGTGGACTGCCAAGATCCCGACTGCCAAGGGTTTGCCGGCTGCGGTCCCGAGGATACTCTTGAAGCATGCATGGACATGATTGACAACGACGCGGATGGGACAGTGGACTGCCAGGATCCCGATTGCGCGACCACGGCGTTCTGCATCGAGAATACACCGAAAAAATGTACGGATGGCCTCGACAACGACGGAAACGGGGTCACGGACATGGAAGATGCGATGTGCAGCCAGGTTTCCTGGGCCTTTTATGAAAATGCCTCGGATCTCAGCGGTCACAGCATTCTCTTTCAACAATATTCCGATTTTGAACCCGTGTCTTACACGTCTGGCACGCTTGTCGAAATTCCGGTCTCCGGGATGCCGCTTGCGTTGGGTGATGACACGCCCGTCGAGGTGCCATTGCCTTTCACCTTCAACTTCTATGGCGTGGAATACACATCCATCTTTGTCAGCCCCAACGGGTACATCACCTTCGGCACGGGTGATACTGCGGCCACGGAGGATCTGGACGCATTTTTGAACCACCAGCCACGTATCGCCCTGGCCATGAGCGATCTGAACCCTACCCTGGGGGGAAACATCCTGGTGGAAAGCCTCAGTTTCTATACCGTTGTGCATTGGGTAAACGTGGAGCGTGCCGACGGATCCGGCGTAGGTCTCAGCGGGTACATCTTCCTTGACGATACTCACCAGGTCATCATTGGGTACACCACAGAGAACACCAGCGGATACGCCGGGATCACCGCCGGTGCGGGCTTTCCCGATCCGGGTCCCGTGAATCTCGTCCCCTGATGCCCTCGACGCCGGCCGCCGACCTCCAGTCCTGCCGCGCACCAGCTGCCCTGACCCTGCACCACCTGACGCAACTGATCCAGGTTGATGCCATGCCACGGGGTGCCCGCACGAAGAAGGGCGATTATTCAGCCCTTGACCAGCATGGCCTTGGCGGTGATGGCCTGGAGGCGGCCCAGCCCCTTGGCCAGGTGCAGGGTGATGAAGAAGAGCAGAAATCCCGCCAGGGGCATGAGGGAGTAGACCCAGGGCTCGACGACCCACCCCGCCTGATGGACCTGGATCACCTCGTGGTGGAAGATGAAGTAGAGGAAGGGCGCGGCCATGAGGCCGAGGGCGGTGGCCATGAGGGAGACCATGAGGCT
>QKIM01000525.1 GCA_003249585.1 Deltaproteobacteria bacterium | reverse complement strand
GGATTCCTGCCCATGATCATCTGGGGGGTGCCTTGGATTCTGCATCGCATCCTTGGTGGTCGGCTCAGCCTCTCCACCTACCTGTTTTCCGTTGGCATGGCGTTCATTCCTGTCATGGCCGCTGCCCACGCCTTGAAATCAGTGGTCAAGATGGTTTCCAGGATCCCCTACCTCGTCGGCGCTTTCGGGGACCCTGTCGGCGTTACGACGGCTCAGGAGATCCTTGCGGGAACCAGGGTCAGCGCGCAACTTCCCTCTTGGACAGGACCACTGGTCACGTCACTGGTCATCGGGCTCGCGGTCGCGGGCATGGCTGTGAGTTTCTTTATGGTGCATACCCTCGTTCGATCATCGTCCGACGAGGAGGAATACCGTCGGTGGCCGTTGTATCTTGTCCCCCTGATGTACGGGGGCGCGTTCGTCGTCATGATCGCTCTGTGGCGGCTGTGATAAGGAGGGAGGGTCTGGTTGAGTCCACCAGCGGTCGAACTCGTGATGCTCTCTGAGTTCGGTTGGCGCCGGCCATAGCCATGGATCAGAAATGCAGGATGAAGCCCATCTTCAGGGAGGTTCCCGACCCGACCACGGATCGCAGGTCAGAGGCATCAACGGCGGCCTGGGCGGTGTCGTGGGCACCTGCTTCCGTGGAGGTGACCTCCATGAACATGGAGATTCGTCGGGAGGCGCGGAAGTCCAGCCCTCCCCCGTACTCCATCATGGGGATGGACTGGGTGAGGCGCTGACCCGCTTCGGTGACCAGCGAAACGTTGTTGAAGAGGGCGCCGCCACGAAGGTACAGGTGCATCTGCCGCTTGTCCCGCCGGGAGAAGAAGAGCGACATGCCCATGCGGGTACGCCGGTCCAGGCGGACGCCGTCCGAAAGGCGGGCGTAACCGAAGTCGAAGACGAACTGCCGCTGCCAGGTATACTGCAGCAAGAACCCGGGGCCCATGATGGAGGTGTGCGCGTCCTGGGAGATCTCCACATGGGCCGCCAGGGAGATCGTCTGGCTGAACCATGGTGCCGGCGCGGGTTTCGCAGGGACGGTGACGATGCTCCTCGGGGAGGGGAGGCCCTCGAGATCCGCATCGGAGATGGCCGCTCGTTGCGGTGGTTTCTGCACGGGGTCATCCGTCGGGGCGTCGACCGGGGGAGCGCCCCTGGGCGCTTCGGGCTCGGTGTCGGACCAGCTGCGGGCCTTGGTGGCTTTCGTGCCGGGCGTCGCGGCGCGCACGGGATCGGGGAGGGTGAGATAAAGCGTGATGGTGAGGGTGATCAGGGAGCGGGACATGACGGCTCCTCCTTTCCACCTCGGGATTTCGCAAGGATGGGGCCCATGTTGCCGGCGTGTTAACCGGATCGTTAACATCCGTTCACCGTCAAACGGTAAATTTTTTGTGATTTCAAGCCGAAAAAAGGTGCAGAATTTTTCTGGAGCGCCGGGGCCGGCCAGTGGGAGCCAGGCTGAAGCTGTGGAATATTCAACGGAGGTGTCAGCAATGTCCATTTCGATGTCAGAGGCTGCCGTCCATGCCGGGTGTATGTCCCGTGCGAATCGGGTGATCAGCTTTTCCACAGGGGGCAACTCTGGTATCGTGCACAAAAATCGCGAGAGGAGTATCCATGCGCACATCTGCACTGACACTGGGGATTGTTTTCTTCATCACCGCCAGCTGTGGCTCCAAGGGCAAGGGCGACGACAAGGCCCCCTCCAAAAGCCCCGGCGCCGCGAAGGCGCCGGTGACCGCGCCGGTGAACACGGTTCCGGCGCCGGCCTCGAGATTCGATCATCGGGCCCTGTGGGTCGATGTGTCGACCGGCAAGGTATCTGCGATCCAGATCATCGCCAAACTCTCCAAGGGACAGTTCACTGCCCCCTGGGAGAAGGGGATGACCCTGGCCCATGCCGCCGCGAAGAGCGGCAACCTCCCCCTGGTGAAGGCCACGGTCAGTGCCGCGAATATCCATCTCAAGGACGACGAGGGGTGGACACCCCTCCACCATGCCTGCGCCGGGGGACATGCCGAAGTCGTCTCCCACCTGATCAAGGAGGGGGCCGAGGTGAACACCCTCACGCCCGGGGGCGAGTCCTGCCTGCATCTCGCGGCCAGGGCCGGCTCGCTGCCCCTCATGACCCTCCTTAAAGGGAAGGGGCTCTCAGAGAAGGCGCTGACCAGGCGCAACTACTCCGTGGCCGACTACGCCGCAATGAGCGGGAAGCTGGACCTCTACAAGCGCCTCGAGGGGGACGGCCGTACCGCCAACTACGTACGCAGGAGCCTTTTGCACCTGGCCTCCTCGGCCACGGGCTCCACGGCCCTGGTGGAGTACCTGCTCAAAAAGTCCGGCGGGATCCAGTACAAGGATCGGCAGGGGAAGGGGGCCATCCACTTCGCCGCCGAGACCGGTGACGCGAAGCTCGTCGCGGTGCTGCTCAAGGCCGGCGCCCACCTGTGGCAGCAGGACAGCCTGGGCCGCGTGCCCCTGCACTACGCCGCCATGAGCGGCAACGTCGAGACGGCCAGGAAGCTCCTGGACAAGAAGATATGGCTGGAGCAGCGCGACCGCTCCGGTGCGCTCCCTCTGCACTACGCGGCCCGCGCCGGCAAGGTGAAGATGGTCCAGTGGCTCCTGGCCGAGGGGTCCAAGATCAACTTTCCCGACTACCGCAAGCGCACCCCTCTGCACTACGCCGCCGACGAGGGACACGCCGGGGTCGTGGCCTTGCTCCTCGCCAAGGGCGCCGAAAAGGAGCCCAGGGACAAACGCGGGCGCACGCCCCTCATGTACGCCGCCGACGAGCGTCGTGACCGTGCCATCGCGCTGCTCGTGGAAAAAGGTGCCAACGTGAAGGCCCTCGATCACCTGAGCCGTACGCCCCTGCACCACCTGCTGGGGACACCGCCCGCCATCGGGGGCACGGCGAAGGG
>QKIM01000615.1 GCA_003249585.1 Deltaproteobacteria bacterium | reverse complement strand
GCCCCAGGACATCGCCGACGAGCACATGATGGTGAGCGCCACCGGGCGCGCCTACTTCGGCGACTACCTCTCCAGCAGCAACATCGACTCCACCCAGTCCCACCCTTTGTATCTGCACATCAAGCGCCTCAATCAGATCCGCAGGGCCGTCCCGGCATTGCAGAAGGGGATCATGTCCTCCGTCGACGGGGGCGGCAACAACCTGAGCTTCAAGCGCGACTACAACGACGGCGAGAGCTACGCCGTCGTGGGCCTGGCCATCGGCAGCGGGCAGCAGTTCGACGTCTACGGCGTGCGCGACGGCACCTACACCGACGCCGTCACCGGCAACTCCGCCACCGCCAGCGGCGGCCACCTCTCCTTCTACGTGAACGACAACTCGGCGGGCATCTACGTCCTCAACGGGCCTGGCAAGATCGGCACGGACGGCCTCTACCTGCGCTGATTCGCTCGAGGGGGACTGGAGAAAATTCAGAAACCCCCACGCTCCTCCTGACATTTCGGATTCGGGGGCAGTTCAGGACAGTGGGAGCACTGGATTTTCCGGTGCGCCCCCAGCCGCAAAGGCAGGCTGATTATGACTCTCCATACCTATCGTCAATGAAATCGTACACCGGTGAGGTATGGCCCCTGATCTGTGTGTCATTCAGATGGGAGTGTTGTCGATATGCTGTTCTCTACCGCCACTTGAGGTAGAAGCTGGTGCCAGCCTTGGCGGGGTATCTCCAGACCGGGACGCGATGTCCGCCGCGCCACACGTATTTCAGGATCCAGGGGTAGATGTACTCGACCTGAACCCGTGCCCATTTGCCCGGATACGTGAATTTGGTCGCGGCGGCTTTCCTGTTGATCTCCCTTTTCAGATCGGAGGCGTTCCATTTCCAGTGAACCAGGCTGGTGCGGGAGGGACGCCTGACAGGGTAGGTCAGGAGGGATTCCCAGCGGCCGGCCCAGCGCAGGGAGACCCTCCAATAGGGCTTCTGCTCGTATTTGTCCCATTTGCTCGGGGCGCGCAGGAACTCGCACCGGATAAAGACTTTGTC
Organism: Deltaproteobacteria bacterium; assembly: GCA_003249585.1. Lineage (GTDB taxonomy): Bacteria > Myxococcota_A > Polyangia > HGW-17 > HGW-17 > SZUA-580. The sequence continues at coordinate 1,892 of QKIM01000615.1, read as the reverse complement.
TTTGTTGCCATACAGGTAGTTGAGGTGCGCATAGTTCAGCGAGCGCCCGCCTTTCTTGCGCAGCGGAACACATTTCACCAGCTTCTCCTGCTTGGCCCATTTCTTGAGGCCTCCTTTGGAGGAGAGGAAGGTCTTCCAGTAGAGTTTTTTCTCCCTGGCAAGCTGGGGAACCCACTTGGAGAGTTTGTTTTTCATGTGCACCGCATACAGAGGCTCCCGTTCCCCGTCGATGATCTGATCCTGGATGGCGTCAAAGGAGATCCTCGGGTTGGACATGCCCAGGTTCCAGGCCGCCAGGACCTTGCGGACAGCCATATCCCTGAAGGCCTTTGCGGGACCGCAGGTGTTGTCACTCTTTCCCGTACAGAAGGTCCTCAGATGATAACTGGTGTCACCCTCGATCCGTCGCCAGGCGAGCTCGTACCGCTTGAAGCCGTTGGACTCCGTGGGGGCCAGGAGGCTGTAGGCGGCCGCGACCTTCGCGCGAATTTCCTTGAGATCTTTTTGAGATTTGGTCTCCTGCCAGCCGAGCTTCTTGTCCCACGCGGGCTTGTATCCAATATACATCCCCAAAGCCGCCTTGGGGTGCGTCTTGAGGTACTTGAGCACCTGTTTGGCGTTGAAGGCATCGACCCGATACCCCTTTGCCTGCAGGGCCTTCAGATATTTCATGGTGTTTACACGTATCTCCGCGGCAGTAGGCGCCTGCGCGGCTACAGGGCTGGAGTACAGAAATACGCACAGAACAAGGGATATCATTGAAATCACTATTCGCATATTCAGTCCTTTCCTAGTGGTTGTTGCCAAGACCGGTAGAGCATAATCTCGTATTCCACCTTCATCTGACGGCACGGCCTACTTCTTCATTTTCCATGCAGCCTGGCCCTGCCGATACAAAATTATAAAGACAGCAAACGAAAACACAACAAACAAAACGAGCTTAACGTGAATTTAACCAATACAATAGCCTCCTCACGACGGCTCAGACGACCGATCCCGGCAGCGACATCTCGTCATCACCCACCATCACGGCGAATGCAGCCCCCGCCCAATGGATGGTTCTCAGTTCCGTGACGGAGGGGTCTGCCGGAGCAGCAGCCTGCCCGCACGCTCCATTTGATAGACCCCCTCTCTCACCTTCACCTCTCCATTGACGAAGAGCCAGCGCAGTCCCGTGTGCGCCGTGGCAGACGAGGGCAGGTGGAAATCATCCCCAAAGAGCACGAGGTCCGCGGCGGCGCCCGCGCGGATCACCCCTCGGTCCACGATCCCGAGCCTTGCGGCGGGGATGGAGGTCATCCTGGAGACCGCCTCCTCCAGGGAACACAGCCCCCTGTCAAAGACGAACCGGGAGATGATCCGGGGGAAGGTCCCGTACACCCGTGGGTGCTTGAGGCCCCCCAGCAGGGTGTCCGTCCCGATCATGGCGCCCGCGTGCAGAAAGATGGACTCCACCAACTCCTCACGCATGTAGGTGTCCGTCATGCGCACGTTGCCCCCCTCTTCTCGCAGCACGTCCAGCATAAACTGAGTCGGGGAGACCCCCCGCTCCCGTGCGCACTCCTCCATGGAGCGCCCGATCAACTCCCGCTGCCCCGCCAGATCCGCAATGCGGATGTTGTCCCATCCCACAAGGACGGGCAGATTGTCCCAGGCCCCTCCCTTCACCGCCAAAGTCCGCTCTGCGTAGAGCGCCTCGAGCTCCGCTCGCACCCGCGGTTCAGCGAAGGAGTCCAGCGTCTCCTGGAGCGTCCTGCCCGCGAACATGTGGGGCGGGACGAGGGAGAGCAGCGTGGTGCTGCCGAAATTGAAGGGATAGCAGTCATGGGTGACCCCGTGCTGATCGAGCCGGGCGAAGATCTCCGGCAGCTTCGAGCGGTTGCGCTCGCCGA
>QKIM01000390.1 GCA_003249585.1 Deltaproteobacteria bacterium | reverse complement strand
GGGTAGACATCCTCATCGCCATGGATCAGAGGGCCTATGACGAGCACCGTGATCGCCTCGGGACCCCCCACGCCGTTCTCGGCACTGGTTTGACGGGGAGAGACGCGGACACCTTGTGTGATCTCTCCGAGCTGGTCTCTGGAAGCCCGCGGACCGCCGGAACAGCCGCTCTGGCTACCGCTGCGCAGGCCATGGGGATCTCTCATGAGGCCATCTCGGTGCTGGTCCGGGAGCGGTTTGGCGGGCAAGAAGAGATCCTCTCCCAGAACCTGAAGGCGGTGGACGCAGCTGTCAGTCGCGGGCTGCTCAAGGACTGGACGGCTTTTCCATCGGTATCGGCCATTGAATCTTCGACCCTCAGATACATCGCCGGAGCTGACGCCCTCTCCCTGGGCGCGGTAGCAGGCGGTGCGTCCTTCATGGCCGCCTATCCCATGAGCCCCGCGACCTCCATTATGACCAACCTGGCAAAATGGGGGAAGGAACTTGGGATTCATGTGGAACAGGCCGAAGATGAAGTGGCGGCCATCAACATGGTCGCCGGTGCCTCCTACGGAGGCGCGCGGGCCCTCACGGCCACCTCGGGCGGCGGCTTCGCGCTCATGACCGAGGGCGTCTCCCTGCTGGGGATGATCGAGGCTCCGGCCGTGATCGTCATCGCCCAGCGTCCGGGTCCCGCGACGGGGCTCCCGACCCGGACTGCCCAGGGGGATCTGCGTTTCGCCATCCATGGCGGGCATGGGTTTTTCCCCAAGGTCGTGCTGGCCCCCCGGGATGTGGCCCACAACTTCGAGGTGGCAGCAAGGGCCTTCGACCTGGCCGAGGCTCTGCAGGTCCCCGTCATCGTCCTCACCGACCAGCTCCTTCAAGATTCCAAGGCCGCCGTCACGGCCTTCGACTTCGACGCGGTAGAGAACCGCCGGTACCTTCTGGAAGGACAGGCGCTTGCCGCTCAGGAGCGGTACGAACGCTACACGATCACCCCGGACGGGATCTCTCCCATGGCCGTGCCTGGTGCCTCACCCCATCTCGTGGTCGTGGACTCCGACGAGCACGATGAGGCTGGTCATCTCACCGAGGACGGCGTCCTCGCGGAGCGCATGGCGCAAAAACGGTTTGCAAAACTGGAGCGGGTCCTGGCACGGATGTGGCAGCCTCTGGAGGAAGGGACCGGAGAGACCACTGTCGCTACCTGGGGATCCAGCTACGGCGCCGTCTCAGAGGCCCGTCGGCTCCTGGCCGCGCAGGGACTGGATTTTCGGCACATTCATCTGGACTGGCTCTGGCCCCTCGATGAAGAGAAGATCGCAACGCTGCTCGAGCCGGCGAAGCATCTGGTCATCGTCGAGCACTCAACATGGCCTGAATTCGAGTCCGTGCTGGCCGAGATCTCGGGGCGGCGACCCGACCACTCCGTCCGCAAGTTCGACGGACGCCCCTTCACACCAGAAGAGCTGTGTGGTCGGCTCGGGGAGGTGATTCGATGATTACCCTGGATACCTACAAGAGCGATGTAGAGTGTGCCTGGTGCCCTGGGTGCGGCAATTTCGGCATTCTGCAGGCCGTGAAAAGGACGCTCTCCGAGCTGGACATAGCGCCCCATCAGGCGACGATGTTTACCGGCATCGGGCAGGCTCCCAAGCTACCCCACTACATGAAGATCAACACGTTCAATGGGCTCCACGGGCGCGAAATCGCAGCCGCTCAAGGCTTCCGTCTGGTGAACCTCGATCAGGTCGTGCTGGTGCACGGTGGCGAAGGAGGAATTTACGGCGAGGGCGGCAACCACTTTGTGCATGCCATCCGCCGGAACATGGACATGACCATCGTGGTCCATGACAATCATATTTACGGGCTCACCAAGGGACAGGCTTCGCCGACCACGGAGCGCGGGGAGATAACGAGCGTGAACCCCAGGGGGGTCATTGCTGATCCCCTCAACCCGCTTGCGCTGGCCATCAGCCAGTCCTGTTCCTTTGTCGCTCAGGCCTACTCTGCGGATCAGGAGCACACCGTTCAGATCCTCAAGGCGGCCATCAGCCACAGGGGACTCTCCTATGTCAACCTCCTGCAGCCCTGTGTCACCTGGGACAAGCACCACACCTACACCTTCTTCAAGACGCACACGACCAAGCTGGGGCCCGGATACGACCCGAGGGACCGGGCAGCGGCCATGGCGCTGGTTACGGATTCGGACAAACTCCCCCTGGGTGTGATCTATACCAACGACCGTCCCGCCTACGATACCTACATCGATTACAAGGTTACGGTGGATTTTGGTCCGGAAAAGATGGTAAAAGCCAGACAGACACTCGACCGCTACCGGTAGCCGACCCCTTGAGCGGGGAGAAGGAGATTCAAATGGACAACGCTGAGAAAACCGCCCTCCTGAGCATTTACAAAGAAGGCCTCGAGATGGAGATCAAAGGCCACAAGTTCTACGCCGAGGCATGTGAGAACGCCACCAACGAGATGGCCGTGCGGGTCTTCACACAGCTCAAGACCGATGAAATCGCCCACATGAAACGGATCAAGGAAATCTACGATGCCCTGGAGGGTGGGGAAATAGGGACGGTGACCTTCGCCGAGGATCAGATGGACACGGCGGATCTCAAGGCCGTCTTCATCGAGATGGCCCACAAATACAAAGATGAACTGAAGGCCACGGACTATGAGATCAAGGCCATCGACATCGGCATCGAGTTTGAGGGCAAGGCCGTCGACTTTTACCAGCGCCGCCTCAAATCCTCCACAGCGGAGAAGGAGAAGAAGTTCTGTGAGCGCCTCATCGAGGAAGAGCGCGTGCACCTTTACATCCTCACGGACATGAAGGAGTACTATTCCGATCCTGCTGCATGGATGCTCGCCCACGAGCACCCGCATCTCGACTGACACCCTCCCTCCTTCGTCGTTCACCTGCGGGCTGCTTCCTGCTCCCGGT
>QKIM01000170.1 GCA_003249585.1 Deltaproteobacteria bacterium | reverse complement strand
AGCGAGCGGAAACGATTTCAACGCGACATCGAGTACATCAACCGAAACATAGCCCCCTTCTACACAACCTTCTACCTGAGAAAGAAGAGCGGCGGGACCAGGACCATCGAGGCCCCCGCCCCCGAACTGAAGGAGCTGCAGCGGCGCCTGCTCAAGCGGTACTTCTACGGCCTCCCCGTCTCCAGGGCGGCCCACGGCTTCGTGCGGGGCCGCTCCATCCTGACCTGCGCCTGGCACCACTGCGACAAGCAGCAGGTGATCGCCGTCGACATCAAGGACTTCTTCCCCTCCATCACCCTTGCGATGCTCGACCGCCTTGTTCAGCAGCGGGTCCCCGAGCTGGCCGACCACCCCGAGTTCAAGACCCAGGTGCTCCAGATCCTCACCTCCGACGGGGTCCTGCCCCAGGGCTCCCCTGCCTCGCCCACCCTCTCCAACGCCGTCTTCCACGACGCGGATCTGGAGCTCATGAACCTGGCCCGGCGGTTCCACGTGACCTACACGCGGTACGCAGACGATCTCTTCTTCAGTTCCCGCAGCAAAGCCGACATCGGGGGCATCCTCGAGGCCGTGGAGACCATCCTGGCCGGGCACGGGTTCACGGTCAACCGCAAGAAGGTCCGGGTGATGCGCAAGGGGAACCGACAGGTGGTGGCGGGTCTCGTCGTCAACGGGAAGAGGCCCCGGGTCGGGCGCACCCGCCTGCGCAACCTGCGCGCCGCATTTCATCTGCTGGAGCGCGAGGTGAAGGCCTCGGGACACGCCTCCTCCTCCGTGACCAGGCTCTTGGACCGGATCCGGGGGAAGATCGCCTTCTACTCCATGATCGACCCCAAGAAGATGGCCCCCTTTAGTGCGCAGCTGGACGACCTGACCCCCAAATGAGGCGCTGGCGCGCCCCCCTCACCCCATGAGCAGCCGGGCGAAGGCGAAGAGGACGAAAACAACGACATAGGCCGGGATGTCGCTGGACTCCTTGGCCAGGCTCCGATCAGCCCTCACGCAGGCGCTCCATTCTGGATCCCAGGCCTTCCCCGGGGAGGGCCTGGAGCGTGACGCCTCGGCGCGCCGCGCGGGCGTCCCGGGGGATTTGCGTCGCCGGCGTTCGGCGCGTCCGGGTGAGGCGCAGGCAGGCTCCGCGATGGTGGACGGCGAAGGCTGAAGGGCCACAGGCCTTCTGCTGCGCAACAGCTGCCACCGCCCCCGGGCGCGCGCCTCTGCTTCGTGCTGGCTGGCGCGGCGCACCTTTTCCCTCCACACCTTCTTGCGGGGGTACTCCTCCGGGTAGTAGTCCCAGATCCGGTCGGGGACCTCACCGATGATGTCGAGCCGGAGGTGATCCCGGATGCCATCCTCCCGAACGGACAGGATCCGGCACCGGTTGTCGATGCCGTGGGCCAACTGGAAGTCGAGGATCTTTTGGTAGGGGTCCGTGAGCACATAGCCCCTTCTCTCGGCGTGCAGCTCCAGCAGGGTGAGGATCTCCTCCGGGGTCACGTGGGCGTCGGTGAAGCTGCCGTCCAGCCGCTGCACCATGGCCAGGCCCGGGTGGCCTCTGTCGAGGCTGTCGTTCATGAGGTTTTCCACGCCGAGGCGCCCAAGCAGCTCCGCCTCCCGCGCCCGCCGCTCGTCCAGCTCCTTGAGATCCCAGACGCTCCGATGTGCCAGCTCATACTGGTTGCGCTCGTGGATCGCGGCGAGGAATTCCACGGGGGAGATCTGTTCCTCCGAGGGGACCTTTATCACCTCGAAGGCGCCCTGCACGAAACCCCGCCTGCGCTCCAGATAGGGAATGAGATCGATAATGACTGCACCCTTGCCATGATTGTCCTGTTCCATGAGCGGTTCCTCCCCTACTGTTGTTATAGGTGATGACGGGACAGAATGTGTCTTCCGTGAAGAAAAAAGTGCGTTCAGCGGGGCAGACTTCGCCGCGACGGCGCAGTTCGCCGTCTCTCCTGCGACGGCCAGAAATTCAGTTTACCTTGATTTTACAGGAATTATTTACCGGTGAGGTGGGTAAAGGCGGCCTTGAGGCCGTTGTGGAGCTTGGAGACCTCTTCGGTGCCCCAGTCCTTCTTGTCCTTGCGCAGGAAGGAGGTGAGATCCTCGCGGTTGTCGAAGCGACCCACCGGGATGTGCCAGGTGCGGGTCTTGTAGTGCTTCTCACCGGCCTCCTCGACCACCTCGAAGCGGTTGAGGGTGATGGTGTCGGTCTTCTCGGAGGTGCTCAGCAGGTACTCCATGTCGTCGCAGCCGTACTGGGCCAGCATGACCTCCATGGGGACGCTGTGGTGCAGGATGGAACCCTGGGCATCGGGCTTGCCGCGCTCGATGTTCTTGCGGCGGGAGTCGGCCGGGGTCACCCACACGTAGAGGATGTGGGCGGTGTCCAGGATCTCGTTGGAGAACATGTTCAGGGAGTGCTGGTAGCCATGGGGAGGCGTGAGGGGATAGGCGGCGCCGTTCGGCCCCCCACGGGCGGCCTCGATGACGACGGTCTTGCCCTTGCGGTCCTGGGCACACACCTTGTTCTTGCGCTCGAGCTCCTCGCGGACCTCCTCCTCGAGGACGGCGGCGACTTCCATGCGGATGCGGTAGGGGATCTCGCCCATCTCGGCGTCGATGCCGGCGCGCTGACGGGCGGCGTCGATGCGGTCGAAGAGCAGGTTGGCCGCGTCGTCGGTCTCGGTGATACGGTTCTCCATGAGGTCGGCGTAGTCTTCGTTGAGGAGCTCGATGAGGGTGCCCCATTCGAACTCGTTGATGAAGGGACGGTTGGGCCCCTTGTAGAAGACATAATCCCAGCCGCGCGCAAAGAGCTCGTCGTCGATGCGGTGCATGAAGTGCACATAGGGGTAGTCGTCGAGCTGGAGGGTCTCGCCCATCCCGAATTCCTCGACACACTGCTCGTGGGTGAGCCCGGCGAGGTAGTGGCGGACC
>QKIM01000654.1 GCA_003249585.1 Deltaproteobacteria bacterium | reverse complement strand
TGATGCGGACACGTCCCTTGCCCCCTTCACGAACGATCCGCTCCAGGTTGAGCGCCGTCTCGTGCGGATCTTCAAGGAATTCGGCGGAGCCAAGCCCCTCCGTGTCGAACAGCGCCTGGATGCGGGCGCTCTCTTCTCCACTGCGGATCCAGCTGGCGGACGCGCGCTCCCCCCGCAGCAGGGAGAGCGCCTGCACGATCATGGACTTTCCTGCACCGGTCTCTCCCGTGATGACGTTGAGTCCGGGGCCGAACTCCATCTCCGCCGCCGAGATGACGGCGAGGTTCTCGATGGTCAGAAACTCAAGCATCCAGCGCCTCGCGCGCCCCCCAGCTCAGTTTGTGCCTGAGGACGTTGAAGATGGAATAGTTGGGGGGCAGGAGAATGGTGAGCGGGAGGTCGGATCTCGAGACCACCAGGCGATCGCCGTCATCCATGGTGCACCCGCGCTGCCCGTCTATGGTGACGAAGCAGGTCGAGTTGGTCCTGATGCTGATCTCCGAGGAGGAGGGGATGACGATGGGCCGCTGGGTCAACTGGTGGGGGCAGATGGGGACCAGGGCCAGGGCCTCCATGTCCGGCGAGAGGATGGGACCTCCTGCGGCGAGGGCGTAGGCCGTGGAACCCATGGGAGTGGCCAGGATGAGGCCGTCGGCCTTGTAGGACGCCATGTGATCGCTGTTGTCCCAGCACTCGAGCTCCAGAAGGCGGGCCAGATCCGTGTGGCTGATGACGACATCGTTGGCCGCCCTGTATTGATTGATGATGTTGTCGCCGCGCCACCGCCTGGCGTCGAAGCGAAACCGTGTGGACTGCTTGAGCGTCCCGGCCATGGCCAGGTCCAGGGCGCTCCGGGCCTCCCTGGAACTGAAGGGAGTGAGAAATCCCAGGGACCCCATGTTGATGCCAAGGATGGGGATGGAGCGTTTCTTCATCAGGGACGCTGCGTGCAGGAAGGTTCCGTCGCCACCGAGCACCACGCAGAGGGAACACTCCCGGATCAGTTCCTCCCCGGGGAGCGAATCCACGCACTGGAGGTCGCTCCCAGCTTCACAGCACGGCGTGGCCCCCTGCTGCCGGACATGGGCGCCCAGCGTCTCGGCCAGGGCCCGGGCACTGTCATCCTTGTGCTTGTAGATGATCGCGACGTTCATGGCTCAGAATGCGGCGTTCCCGGGAGTGCGGGGGAAGGGGATGACGTCCCGGATGTTGGCCATCCCGGTGACGAACTGGACCATCCGCTCGAAGCCGAGCCCGAAGCCGGCGTGGGGGATGGACCCGTACCGGCGCAGATCGAGATACCACCAGTAGTCGGCTTCCACGAGGCCAAGGTCCTGGATGCGTTTCAGGAGCACGTCGTATCGTTCCTCGCGCTGGGAGCCACCAATGATCTCACCCACCCGGGGGATGAGGCAGTCCATGGCGGCCACGGTCTTGTCGTCGTCATTGACTCGCATGTAGAATGCTTTGATATCCTTTGGGTAATCCGTTACAAAGACGGGGCCGTCGTAGACCTCCTCGGTCAGATATCGCTCGTGCTCGGACTGCAGATCGGCGCCCCAATAGGGTTTGAACTCGAAGCGGTCGCCGGCCTTCTCGAGTTCGGCGATGGCGTCGGTGTACGTGATCCGCGTGAAAGAGGCGTCGGCCAGCCGCTTGAGCATGTCGATGAGCCCTTTCTGTATCCGCTGATCAAAGAACTCCAGATCCTCCATGCCCTCGTCGAGGGTGGCCCTGATGAGGGCGCGAATGAACTCTTCGGCCAGGTCCATGTCGTCGCTGAGATCGGCGAAGGCGATCTCGGGCTCGATCATCCAGAACTCGGCCAGGTGGCGGGAGGTGTTGGAGTTCTCTGCCCGGAAGGTGGGGCCGAAGGTGTAGCAGTTCCCCAGCGAGGTGGCGAAGATCTCTGCTTCCAGCTGGCCTGAAACGGTGAGCGCCGCAGGCTTCCCAAAGAAGTCCCGATCCCATGCGACGGCGCCCTTGGGGTCCCGGGGAGGATCGTCCAGGTTGAAGTTGGTGACGTGGAACATCTCCCCAGCCCCTTCACAGTCGGAGGTCGTGATGATGGGGGCGTTGAGATACAGGAATCCTCGCTCATGGAAAAAGCGATGCACCGCCTGAGCCAGGATGTTCCGGATGCGGAACACGGCCCCAAAGGTGTTGGCGCGGGGGCGCAGATGGGCGATGTCCCGCAGGAATTCCAGAGAGTGCCGTTTCTTTTGAAGGGGGTAATCGGACGCTGTCTCCCCGATGATGCTGAGGGTCTCACCCCGGAGCTCCACGGGCTGTTTGGGTGCAGGGGATTCCACCAGGAGCCCGGAGGCCTCCACCGCGGTCCCTGTCCCAATGTTCAACCCCTCGAGGAGCCCGCTGTCGAAGACCAGCTGAAGGTTGGACATGCAGGAGCCGTCGTTGAGCTCCACGAAGGTAACCTGGGCCGAGTTGCGGCGGGTGCGGACCCACCCCTTGACCGTCACGTGCTCACCCAGCCGTTCAGTACGAAGAATATCTTTGATGCGCATAAAATGCCTCTATTCCAGCAGCGAGACCTTCCACCGCCCACCCTCGCGGATGAGGTCCAGGCTTATTCGGGGAGCGTTTGGGGCTGTGGAGACGATCTCCACGACGGCGGTCTCGCCTGTGTTGGTTATGGTTTTCGGAGTTTTTTTCGAGAGCCAGTCGTCTCTGGCCTGAGGGATGGATACCAGGAAGTCGGAGGGCTTGAGGTTGAATCCCCGTGCACGGGCTTCGTTGCCGAGGCGCTCCAGCTGCGTCTTCGTCCGGGTGTCCACCAGGGTGATCTTGTGGTCGCCCCAGTCGTTGATGACGGCCGCCACGAAGGTCACCGCGGCCTCCTCGGGGCCGGACGTTTTCCGGGGACCGCAGCCAGCGGCGACCAGGAGGCCTGCCAGGATGAAAAGGGATCTGCGCATGGTGGCC
>QKIM01000334.1 GCA_003249585.1 Deltaproteobacteria bacterium | reverse complement strand
GCTCATCGGCGTGCTCTATCTGCTGCGCACGTGGCTGCTCAGAGGCCGCAGGCAGACCGTCGTCGGCACCTGGGATTGTGGCTATATCCGGCCCGAGACGTCCATGCAGTACAGCTCCTCCTCCTTCGCCGAGCCGATTACGGAGCTCTTCACGCCCGTCCTGAGGACCGAGAAGCATGGCCCGGAGGTGACGGGGTTTTTTCCGCGGGAGACCCGGTTCAGTACCCACACCTCCGATGTCGCCCTCGAGAAGATGTTCCGCCGGATCTTCCTCTTTGTGGACAGGGCAATCACGCCGCTGCGGAGGTTCCAGCATGGCAAGATCCATGGATATCTTCTGTATATCGCGGTCACCCTGATCGTGCTCCTGATCTGGAAGGCGTGAGGCAAGACTATGCGGATATTGCACTGGGTTCTTCCATTTTTTGCGTTCCTGTTCGCGCCCCTCATCCCGGGGATCATCAACCGGGTAAAGGCGATCTTCGCCGGGAAGCGGGGGCCGACCATCCTTCAGCCGTACTACGATATCTGGAGGCTGTTGCACAAGGGGTTCACGTACAGTTCCACCACCAGCCTCCTCTTCAGGATCGCCCCTTCGGTGGTGCTGGCCTGTATGGCCCTCGTCGTGGCCTTCCTCCCGTGGGGCCGGATTGCCTCCCCCGTCCACTTCGCCGGTGACGTCTTCCTTGTCGCCTATGTTCTGGGGCTGGCCCGGTTCTTTACCGTCATCTCGGCCATGGACACGGGGTCCAGCTTCGAGGGGATGGGGGCGAGCCGTGAGGTGCAGTTCGCGGCGCTGTCCGAGCCCTCGCTGTTCATCGGTCTGCTCGTCTTGGCGGAGTTCTCGGGAAAAATCTCCCTGTCGGCCATGATCTCGGGGATGTCCTCCGATGTGTGGCAGTCTTCCGGTGTGGGGCTCATCATCGTGGCGGGATCCTGGTTCATGCTGCTGCTGACGGAGAACTCCAGGATGCCCGTGGACGATCCCAACACGCACCTCGAGCTCACCATGATCCACGAGGTGATGGTGCTCGACAACTCCGGGCCGGATTTTGGTTTCATCCTGTATGCTTCGGCCCTGAAACTCTGGATCTTCAGCGCGCTGATCGTCAGCCTGATGTTCCCCGTCAATTCCTTCCCCCTGTGGGCCCAGCCCCTCCTCTTCCTGTCAGGGATCGTCCTCATCGCGATCGCCATCGGGATTGTGGAGTCCGTCATGGGGCGCCTCAAGCTCCTGCAGATTCCCAAGGTCCTCATCGGGTCTGCGGTGCTGAGCCTGTTCGCCCTCATCTTCAGGGTGTTGGGGTAAAATATGAGTAATATTTCAATATTATTGATTCTTTCGAGTCTTCTGCTCCTGGGTTCGAGCCGCCTCAAGGTCGCCATCCTGGTCGTGGCCATCCAGGGACTCCTTCTGGGGCTCCTGCCCATCGTCAAGATCTCGGGACACTTCAGCCTGGGGGTCTGGATCCTCGGCCTGAGCATCATCCTGGCCAAAGGCATCATCCTCCCCTTCCTGCTGAACCGGAGCCTCAACAACAGCGAGATCACGCACGAGATCGAACCCTTCATCAGTTACGGGACCTCCATCATGGTGGGCATCCTGCTCCTCATCCTCTCCGGCTGGTTCACGGTCAAGTTCAAGCTCCACCACACGGCGACACCGGCGATCGTGTTGTCCAGCGCGTTTTATCTCATCCTGACCGGGCTGTTCCTCATGATGAGCCGGAAGAAGGCGCTGACCCAGGCGCTGGCCTACCTGGTGCTGGGAAACGGCGTCTACGGTGTGGGAATCGGGATGAGTCTCGAGTTCCCCTTCACCGTGGAGCTCGGCATCCTGCTGGATGTGGTGGTCGGCATCCTGATCATGGGCAATCTGTTGTTCCATCTCGATTCAGAGTTCTCCCACATGGACACCGACAAACTCGATGAGCTCTCCGACAACCTCTCGGCTGATTCACGACAGGAGGTGGGACAGTGACACTTCTTCTGCTGCTCCTGATCATCCCGTTTTTCGCAGGACTCGGGCTTTTCCTGGTTCGATCGGCCGGGCTGCGCCGCCTGGTGCTGCTGGTCACCGCCGCCTTCCATCTGGTGCTGTCCCTGTATCTCTCCATCCCCGATTCGAACCCCGCCCGCGGGGCCTGGATCGGGGTCGATTCCCTCAGCGCGATCTTCCTGGTCCTGACCAGCGTCCTGTTTCTGGCCATCGGCTTTTACTCCATCGGGTACATGAGGGAGCATTCCGCCCCTGACCACGGGCTCCACGAGCCCAGGCGGATCGATCCCGAGGCGTTGTTCATGGGGTGCCTCCTCGTCATGCTCTCGGCCATGTCCCTGGCCATCGTGGCCCGCCAGTTCGCGCTGCAGTGGGTGGCCATCGAGGCGACCACCCTGGCCAGCACGCCGCTGGTTTACTACCACAAGAGCCGGAAGAGCCTCGAGGCGGCATGGAAATACCTCATCATCTGCTCGGTCGGCATCGTCCTCGCCCTCATCGGGATCTTCTTTCTGAGGATGACGTTGCCTGTGAAGTTCCATTCGGATCTCACCATCGACGCCCTCCTGCAGAACGCCTCGACCCTCAACACCAAATGGCTGAAGACGGCCTTCATCTTCATGCTGGTCGGGTACGGGACGAAGATGGGGATCGCGCCCTTCCACACGTGGCTCCCCGACGCCCACAGCGAGGCTCCGGCCCCCGTCAGCGCGCTGCTCTCGGGTGCGCTCCTGAACTGCGCGCTGATCGGCATCCTGAGGATGCAACAGGTCAGCGCCGCCGCAGGGATCGGGGATTTCGGCGCCGAGCTGCTGGTGATATTCGGGGTGTTCTCCATCGTGATAGGCGCGATCTTCATCCTGCGGCAGCCTGATTTCAAAAGGATGCTCGCCTATTCCAGCGTCGAGAACATGGGCATCATCGCCCTGGGCGTCGGCATCGGCGGGGGAGGCGTCTTCGGCTCGTTGTTCCACGCGGTCAACCACAGCCTCACCAAGGTGATGCTCTTCTTCGCCGCGGGGAGCATCCTGTCGAGGTTCGCGACCAAGGACTCGTCCCGGGTGCAGGGAGTCATCAGGACGATGCCCTGGACAGGGGGGCTGTGGATCGCCGGATTCCTGGCCATCACCGGGGCCCCGCCCTTTGGCACGTTCCTCAGCGAGTTCGCCATTCTCCGGGCGGCCCTCGACAAGGGGCACTACTTCACCGCCGCGCTGTTCATGTTCCTTTTGTTCATTATCTTTGTCGGGATGTCCGCCATCATGCTCGGGATGGTCTTCGGCGCACGGACGGTCGAGCGCAGGTCTGAGTCGCTTCTGTCTGTCGTTCCTCCGCTCACCCTCGGTGTCGCCCTCCTCGTCCTCGGGCTGTACATGCCCGATGTGCTGCAGGCGAAGCTCGGATCAGCCGCGATGCTGCTGGAAGGGGTGGCGCGATGAGCACTCTGACACTGCGCAACGGACAGAAAGCCTCCTTCTCCCAGGTCCCGGAGTATCCCTTCGCGGAATTCGCGGATCTGTTCAAGTCCTTTATCACACAGGGATTCTCGGTGTCGTCGTACTTCGGGGTCCCCTCAGGGGACGGCCTCATGCTGCTGGCCGTCCTGACCAACAGAAATCAGGGGAATCTGGCTCTTTTTCGGACCAGGATCGAAAAGACCTTCCCCTCGCTTACCCCCGAGATCCCCCAGGTGCATTGGTTCGAGCGGGAGATCGCCGAGCAGTACGGGGTCGTGCCCGAGAGGCATCCGTGGCTGAAACCCATCCGCTTCCACAAGAGCTACAATGGCAGCCTCGATGCATGGAACCGCGCAGACGAGGCGATCGAGCCGTGCGTGACGGACTACTTCAGGGTCCAGGGCCCCGAGGTGCACCAGGTCGCCGTCGGGCCGGTGCACGCGGGCATCATCGAGCCCGGCCATTTCCGGTTTCAATGCCATGGAGAGAAGGTATTCCACCTCGAGATCGAGCTGGGGTACCAGCACCGCGGCATCGAGAGGGCGATCCTCAGAGCCCCCCTGGGCAAGGCAATCCATCTGATCCAGACGCTGGCGGGCGACACGACGATCGGGCACACCACCGCCTGGGCGAGGAACCTGGAGAGCCTCTCGGACACCGTGATCCCTGCCCGGGCGCACGCCATCAGGGGGATCGCGCTGGAGCTGGAGAGAATTGCCAACCACACGGGCGATCTCGGCGCCCTGGCCGGGGACGTGGGGTTTCTCCCGACCGCATCCTATTGCGGCAGGCTGCGCGGTGATTACCTGAACATGACGGGGTCCGTGTGCGGCAACCGGTTTGGCCGCAATCTCGTCAGGCCCGGCGGGGTCACGCAGGACATCGCGGCCGAGCTCGCCGCGGACTTGAACAAGCGGGCGTCCACCACCTGGAAGTTGACCGAGAACGCCGTGGATCTGCTCTGGAGCACCTCCAGCGTCCTCGGGAGGTTCAGGGGGACGGGCGCCGTGTCCAGCGAGGACGCGGTGCGCGCCGGTCTCGTCGGGGTGGCGGCCCGGGCATGCGGGCTCAACATAGACGTGCGGTCCGACCTGCCCTGGGGCATCTACCAGACCCATGCGGTCCCCTCCGTGATCCTGTTCTCGGGCGACGTCCATGCCCGGGCGGTCATCCGGTATCTGGAGAGCCGGCACTCCGTGCAGTTCCTCAAGGAGGAACTCAAGATGCTCCCCGATACCCCGACGTTCCAGAGCACGGGCGCGCTGGAGGGAGACAGCATCGTAGTCTCCCTCGTCGAGGGCTGGCGGGGCGAGATCTGCCATGTGGCGCTGACGGGCGCGGACGGGAACCTGTCCCATTACAAGATCACCGATCCGTCCTTTCACAACTGGTTTGGCCTGGCCCTCGCGCTGAGAGACCAGCAGATCTCTGATTTTCCATTATGCAACAAGAGCTTCAATCTGTCCTACTGTGGACACGATCTATAGGGTTGAACGATGTACAGGATCATCAAAGCCAGGTTGAAACAGGGGTACAACACCAGCAGATTCCCCCAGGTGGAGCCTGTGTTGCCGCCGTTGTTCATGGGACGTCCCGAGGTGGACGCCGGCGCCTGTCGCGGCGACTGCCGGGACTGTATGGACGCCTGTCCTGTCGGGGCCATCTCCCGGAAGGGGGAGACCCTCTCCATGGACCTCGGGAAGTGTCTCTTCTGCGGGGAGTGTGCCCGAATATGCACGAGCGGGGCCATCTCCTTCTCCAGGGACTACCGGATGGCGACCTCGGGCCGCCAGGATCTGTCGACGGACGCGTGGAAGCTGGCCACGGCGCTTGACGCGAAGGCCAGAAGCGTGTTCGGACACTCGCTGAAGCTCAGACAGGTCAGCGCCGGAGGCTGCAATGCCTGCGAGGCGGACGTGAACGTGCTGAACACGCTCACCTTTGATCTCTCCCGCTTCGGGATTCAGTTCGTCGCCTCTCCGCGCCACGCCGACGGCGTGCTGGTCACGGGCCCCGTCACGAAGAACATGGAGGTCGCGCTCATGAAGACCATGGCCGCGATCCCCTCGCCGAAGTTCGTCGTGGCCGTCGGGAGCTGCGCCATCTCCGGGGGAATCTTCCAGGGCAACGAGGAAGTGTGCGGGGGCGTCGAGGGGATGCTGCCCGTGGATCTGTACATCCCCGGCTGTCCTCCAAACCCCTGGACGATCCTGGATGGCTTGCTGCGCATGGTCGGGCAGATCGGGGACCGGAAAAAGGGCCGCTGACGGCCGCCCCGTCGCCAGGGTCCTTGTCTTCCTCCCCCGTGGGCGTGGACCCCCTCCTTGAGACTCAGTAGATTTGTGCGTTTGTGCGGCAGAGGGCGGCGAGACCACGGGCCACCGAGGCGGCCATGCGGTCCCGCGTCTCGGCCCGGAGCATGGTGATGCGCTCTCTGGGGTTGTCGATGAACCCGCCCTCGAGGAGGATGGCCTTGGTGCCCGTGCCCGCGAGGACATCGTAGTCCCCCTTCCTGATGGAGCGGATGCGGAACCCGTCCCCCAGGAGCCGCCAGGCCAGCTTCTTGGCGAAGACCCTCGAGCCCGAGGCGCTCACGCTCTCCCCAAGGGTGTTGAGGTAGGAGGCGACGATGAGGGGCCGGATCGTCTCTCGCCCCCCCAGTATTCTGGATCCCGTCCCGGACAGCAGCGTGATCTCGTCCAGTGAGGGCCCCCGGTCCTGCTCGGGGTAGAAGATCTCCATGCCGTGCCGATTGTGGAGGGTGGAGGCGTTGAAGTGCAGCGAGACGAAGCAGTTGGCGTTCCACTTTCGAGCGAGATCCGCCCTGGAGAGGAGGGTCATGTAGGTGTCGCGGGTGCGGGTGAGTCGTGTGGAGATCCCACGGGCCGTGAGGATTTTTTCGATTCGGCGGGCCAGGTCGAGGGTGAGGACCTTCTCGTAGACGCTGCCGTCAAAGGCGCGGGCACCCAGGTTCGATCCGCCGTGGCCGGGGTCGAGGACCACCTGCACCGAAGGGGGGACGAGGCTGAAGAGGGCGAGATAGAGTAATGACATGGGATCTTCTCCTACATGTCATTACATTATCCCATATGTAGGTTTCTGTCAAAAAAAGAATGTCACTTCAGATTTTTGAACAGATCCTCCAGCTTTGCCTTGGCGGAGCCCATGTCGGCCCCGGAGGCGGGAGCTTCGTCGGAGTCCTTGAACCGGTAGGACGAACAGAAGTTGGGCGCCTCACGGTCACGGATGAAGTCGGTGTAGCTCTCACGGCACTCGTTGTGGAGTGAGGGATCGTAGAAGTAACAGTTTTTGCAGCAGTGGAGGTTGGCGCCGCAGTGGTCACAGGTGTCGAGGCGGCCGACAACCACGCCGCCCTTGACGGCGAATTCCAGCTGGTTGCTACATTTATAACAGTAATAGGCCATGGTAGCTCCTTCAGTGTTCGCGGGCCCTCCCTCGGGGGCGGGGCCCGGTCGCGCGGGCCGCGTGGGTCCGCACCGTGGGCCGCTTCGGGAAGCTCCGTCGCGGCGGCGACTATTCATAGTGGATTTCGAGCCGGTTGTCCAATTTGAACTTGCCCGGTGCAAAACCTTTCCATATAATGATCCCCATGAGACACCACATTTTTTTTGTAGCTTTAATGATTTTGGCCGGTTATGGCGTCATTGCCTGCGACGATGGCTCCAGCGGGAACAACACCACCAACAACGCCAACAACTTCCAGAATCTCACCCATGACGACATTCTTGACGCCTGCCTCATCCGGGACGCCTGCGAGGTGCTCAACGGCGGGTACATCGCTCCGTGCGTCACGGCCCATTACAACACCGTCGTGCAGCAGCACACCCAGCCCATCTGGAACGAACTGTACCGGTGCGTGCTGCAGACCGGCGGTGTCTGTGAAGAGGTGGAGAAGTGCTTCGGCAACGGCCTGTTGCCCCAGTCCTGCGATCCGGCGACGCAGAAGGGGTACTGTGACGGGACCGTCCGCTACTACTGCGACAGCTTCTCGGGCACCATGTACGCCATGGATTGCGGCGAGGCGGGGTACGAGTGCGTCGTTGGAGACGACGACAACACCTACTGCTCCGTGTCCGCCTGTGACCCGGATACCTTCGAGATCGAGTGCGACGGCAGCCTCATGCACGTATGTGACACCGGGTACGTCAACACCAAGGACTGTGCCGTCCTGGGGCTCGACTGCGCCAAGCTGCTGGTCGACGAAGAGCAGCAACTGTACAGACTTTACTGCGTCGGTGACGGCGCTGCGTGCAATCCCGACGAGTTCGTGCCCTCCTGTGACGGAGACTCCAAGGTCACCTGCGATTTGGGCATCACCACCTCTGTGGACTGCACCGGCCTGCCCGGCGACAAGATGTGCGAGCCCCCCGCCGACGAGACGGACATCCCCCGCTGTGAGCCCGCCGGGCAGGAGTGTGAGGAGGGTGAGGAGTACTGTCTGGATTCCTTCGTCGCCCGGATCTGTCTGGACGGCACCTACTACGACCGTGACTGCACCGAGCTGGGCTTTACCCGCTGCACGGGCATCGGCGTCAACCACGACATCGGCGCCCACTGCACCCACTGACCCCCATGAACATTCAAAGAATCAAGGGATATTCGATGATCGCCGCCCTTGTGGCGGTGATGGCGGCCGCGGGGTGTGCCACCCTCGCAAAGGCGCCGCCCGGGAAACTCGCCAAACCGGTCCGGTGCGTCCTGCCGCGCCAGATCCCCCTCTCCCAGAAGATCCGGGTCATCGGCGTCTTCACCACCTGGGATGTCAAGTCCCAGGTGCAGATGAGCCGTTTCGAGAAGGTGCGCCCGCTCTTCGGGGACCGTATCGGCTTCGCCTACATCTTCATCGACAACGACAGCCGCATGGTGGACGGGTGGGTCTCCCTGTACAAGCCCGCCTTCCCCGTCCTCTACCACAACACGCTGCGTCTGTGCGGGAACAGGGTCAACCGCGTCCCCGTGACCCTCATCGTCGGTGCCTCGGGGAAGATCTGCTACTCCTATCAGGGGCCGGCCACGACCAAGACGCTCCACGCCCAGATCTCCGACGCCCTGAAAACCTGCAAGTGAGGAAATTGTCAGCGGGAGGCGCGGCGGGCCCGGCGGCCCTTGCGGGGTCTGTGGGCCCGGCGGCTGCGTGAGGACCTGCCCCTTCGCGCCACGGCGCGGCGGGATTTTTTGGCCTTTTTCACCGTCTTGCCTTTGACTGGCGCAGGATCCTTCATCTTCTCGGGAGTGCTGTCGGCCATGGACTCGCCGTCCTTGCTGGTGGGGCCGGCCAGCATCTCCAGGGTCTCCTTTTTGATGTCGGCCTTGTAGCGGCTGTCCATCTTGGCCAGCTGGGGAGCGGGGATGAAGTTGCGGGCCACGCCCCACACCATGGGGCGGTCTTCGTCGTCGCGTCGGATCTGGACGGTGATCCCCGGATAGGAGGCGCCGGTCCACTGGTACCGCCAGCCCGCGCCGAGATAGGGCCTCGACCACTCATAGAGATAGCGGGCATCCAGGGGCGCAAGGTTGACGCAGCCGTGGCTCTTGGTCTTGCCGAAGTCATCGTGCCAGTAGGCGCCGTGGAGCGCCTGGCCCTTCCAGAAAAAGAGGGTCCAGGGGACGGCCGAGGCGAGATACTCGTCCTTGGCCCCCACCTCGTTCTTCATGTCGATCTCCGGGACCTTCCACCAGACGCGGAAGACCCCGTGACGGGTGGAGTGCCCGGGTTTTCCCGAGGAGATGATGGTGGTGAAGACCGGCGTCGGGCCCTCATAGGCCACGAGGGTCTGCCGCTCCAGGTTGATGTCGATCCACTGCTCCGAGGGGCGCACGCCGGGGGGGACGGGAGAGGGGAAGGCGGCGGCGACCTGGCGGGAGGAGACCCAGCGGCAGGGGCCGATACGGTAGAAGCGACGCTTGCCCAGCTTCTTTTCGCCGAAGATGTGCACCGCCTTGTGGTAGGGGAGCTTGGCGACGACATTCCCGCCGGGACGGTCGTAGACGGGGACGGAGACACCCTTGCTGCCGTTCTTGGCGATGGGGAAGAGGACGGGGAGGGTGAGCCCCCCGGTGAGCTCGGCGCCCTGGTGCTTCGAGGGGATGAAGCGGGCCAGACGATCCACGGGGATGTACCGGTTCCGCATGGTCTTCCAGTAGTTCTTCCCGTTGATCCGCGTGAAGCGCTTGAAGCGGACAAAGAATCCCGCCGCCAGATCTCCGCCCTTCTTGCCAGACTTGACGGCGCCGCGGGTGGGGTACCAGGGAGCGCCGCCGATGCGGACATAGGAGTACTGTCCGGGGGTGAGGGCGCCGGCCTTGGCATCGGGGAGCACGACCGTGGTGGGCATGTCGCGGGCGGGCTTCAGGTTGCGCAGGCAGACGTACCCGTTCAGGGCGATGCGCAGCCAGCCTCCCTTGCATCCGGTCCCCTTGTGGTATCCCACGGGGGAGACCCGGGTCTGAGGCTCCATGCGCCCCATCTCCAGGGCCTTGAGATCGGGCTTCTCATACACCTTCGCCGGGGTGGCGAAGGAGAGGGATTTGAACCACTTGCCTTTGCGGGGGATACGTCTGAAGCCGTCCTCGACCGCATCGCGCACCTGAGCCAGAGTGGGCAGGCCGGTGAGGGGAGGGAGGTCCATGGAGTTGGTGATCCCCGTCGCCTCGTGCCAGACAGCGGGCTTGAGAATCTTCTCGCCGTAGTCCGTCGCGCTCTCGTCACTCATACACTGAGCCTTGACGGGGGCGGTGTTCAGCGTCTCCAGACCGTCTGCCGGTTTGGGGAGGACCTGCTTCTCCTTTGCCGCTCCAGCTTCACCGCAGGAGAGCTGAAAGACGGAAAAAATCGAGAAAAGAGTCGCGGCGATTCGCATGGTTGTTTACCTCCTTCATGCTTCGCCCTATAATGTGCGCATTGTTGCCCCGAGGCAAAAAAACGGTCAACTCCACGCCGCCCATACAGGAGAGTCGCTCATGACCGAGATCAATTACTATCTGTTGTCCCTGGAGAGCCAGTTCTTCCCCATGGAGCTGATGACCAACGACAATCTGCGCAGGGAGATCCCCCGGCTCAACTTCTCCAACGGGGAGGAGCTCTATGTCGACCTGCTCCATCCCGTGTGCACTGACGCCTCACAGTTGGCCGAATGGAACGAGCGCGTGGGACCGGTCATCCTGGTGTCCCGGATTCCCGTGAGCCATGAGACCAAGGACGCCATCGGCGGCGGGGACTTCGAGCTCATCCACATCGAGGATGTCAAGAAACGCATCCAGGACCGGGATGTCCTGGCCTCCAGCAGCACCAACCTCATCATCACCCGCCCCGCTCCGCCTCCCCACGGGGTCTTCGAGGAGATCCTCTGGGCGGAGCTCCTGGTCTCCATCTATGCCAACCGGCTGACGGGGCAGCTCTACGTCAAGCAGGACAAGAAGAAGAAGGTGATCGGATTCCACCGCGGCATCCCCACCGTCATCAAGTCCAACAAGGGGCAGGAGCTCCTCGGGCGCATGCTCGTGGAGGAGCGCCTGATCACGCTGGAACAGTGCGATGAGTCCGTGAAGACCATGCGCGAACAGAAGATCCTGCAGGGACAG
>QKIM01000640.1 GCA_003249585.1 Deltaproteobacteria bacterium | reverse complement strand
GGTCGGCCATGGCGGCGTAGGGGATGAGCCCCCTCTGGGCTGCGGTCCAGACCACCAGCGGGTGCCCGGAGTGCTCTTCGGGGAGGACTCCCTGCAGCACCAGCTCGAGCTCTACCCAGGGGAGGCTCGCCTCGGCGTGGAGCGCCTGGAGGCTGGTGAGGGCGAGCTGGTCCCGGTCGAGGGCCTCGGCCAGGTAGGTGAGGCGGAAGTGGGCGTAGGGGGCGAGGGGCGACTGAAGGCAGTCGAGGTACCGCTCTATGGCGCCCTCGGGGTCCTCGGGCTCCAGGAGGCGCGCTTCGAGCAGCATGACGGGGATATCCCCCCGGGGGATGGCGCCGAGGGCCTCGGTCAGGGCAGCGGTGTCCCGCTGGGAGGCGATTCGATCCGACGCGGCCTGGAGGAAGAGCTCCCCGAGCAACGGCTGCAGGTCTTCCTCGATGGGTTCGTCCAGGAGAACGGACAGCTCGGCCAGGATGGCCCCCGCCGCGGAGATCCCCGCCGCGGCCAGGATGGTGGCCTGCTCCTGCGCGTCGATCCCGCTGCGCTCCTTGAAGGCGATGGAGAGGGAGAGCAGCGCCTTCTCCAGCGCCAGCGCCTGGTCGTCCTGATCCTCGATGGCATACAGGAGGTTCCCCGCCTTTGTCCTGTCGCCGAGGCTGACATGGAGCCGCACCGCTTCCATGATCCAGCGGGGTTTGCCCTCCCTGTACCCCAGCTCCTCCAGGATGGCGGCGTGGGCGCCCTGGAAATCCTGCGTGCTGAGGCGCGAGTCCGAGGGGGCGAACTGCGGGGCGGTATAGGCCACTGGCGTGAGCGGTGCGTCGGTGTTCAACTCCGCGGGCCACCCCTCTTCGCCTGGCTCCGGGAGGGGAGAGGCGCACACCAGCCACTGCGCCCGGGAGATCATGGCAGTCACCTGCTCCTCGCTGCAGGCAGGAGCCAGCTCCTTCCAGAGCAGGGAGGCCAGCAGGGGATTCTCCAGCGACAGGGCCAGCCCCAGGGCGTCCTCGAGTCCGTCGGCCTTCCCGTCGCTCTCGACGTGGCAGGTGTACCACGCCTGGATCCCCAGCTCCAGATAGCCGAGCTCCCCGCTGAGGGCCCCAAGCTCCGACAACAGCGCCAGCCGGTGCTCACCGCGCCTGGGCAGCGCGTCGATGGACATGGCCAGCTGCCTGATGATCAGGTCCTGCTGTCCACAGGCCCGGGCCATGCGCAGCCAGGCGAGCGCCGTGGGAAGGAAATCGTCGGGGACCTGGATGGTCCGTTCGGCCGCGGCGGCGTTGAAGTCGCCGTCCTGCTCCAGCCCAAGGGACGCGAGTGCTCCGGGCGCACTGGTCCCGGCAAGCCCTGGCAGGACCGTGGAGATGTGGGCCGACGGAGTCCTGATGGGGTAGAGCAGGGTAAAAATGTCGGGATCGTTGACTGCTGGCGTGGCTACGCGGCTCTCGGCGATGGCCAGCGCGATCTGGGCGCATTCGGCGCGTTGGTGCCTGGTCCCGCCTGTGAGACACTGGGCCCAGGTCTCCCAGTCCCTGTCCCGGGCGGCACAGAGCCTGGAGAGCGCCATGCCCATCTGGCGGGCCATGGGGTGGTAGCGCAGGTTCGGATGCGACTCGGGCTGCTCGAGGATCCATGCACGGATGAAGAGGTTCTCCACCTCCTCCCACCACGGGAGATCCGGCGAGGACATCGCGGCGAATCCCTCGTATCCTTCCTGCGCGCACTCCCTGCGCCACAGATGGTAGACCACATGGTCCATGGGAGAGGCCTCGTAGGAGCGCTGGAAATAATCCCCCGGGCTCTCCTTGAAGATGTTCCGGGCGTCGATTCCCGTTTTGGCGAGGATGAGAAACTTGTCTTCCGGATAGTCCCGGGCGGCCACATCCATCTGGAGGGTGAAGTTGTCGAAGTCGCCGAGACCCCGGGCCAGGCTGGCGGAGAGCCATCGGGCCTCCGGCCGGTCGACCTGCCCGGCCATCTCCAGGGCTTTGCGCGGGTTGGTCGCGGTGTCCAGGAGCGAGAGCTCGAAGGCGGCGCGTTCGTCTCCCCGCTCCCAAAGCTCCTCCACCACCTCTCCAAGCTCGGCGTCGCCGGACCACTGCCGGTGGAAGAGCTCCCAGGCGCGAAGGGCGCGGGGATCGTGGAGGCGCTCCTTGAGGATGAAGGCCCCCGTCTCCAGATCCCCCGAGGCGACGAAACGTCGGGCGGCCCACAGCGCAAGGACAGTGCTCTCGTCCCCCTGGGCGGCCATGGATGACGCCTCGAGCGCCAGGCTTGCCGTCCCCTTCTGGCCGGCCAGCGCGGTCAGGAGCGCGCACAGCAGGAGCTCCTCGGGCTCGCGCCGGCCCTGGTCGAGGCGACGCTTCAGCAGGGTGAGCGCCCCGGCATAATCGGAGTGCTGCAGGATTTTCTGGTAGGCCAGCTCCGCCAGGGCGAAGTTGAGCTCTTCGCCCTCCATGCTTTCGAGTCTCTTTGCAAGCCCCAGCGCCAGATCCCCTTCGTCCTCCAGGAGGAAGGTCCAGTAGGCCTGCCAGATCCCCTCGCGGGTGAGGACCCCATTGGACAGCCAGGCCTCCAGCACCGGGGAGGCGGGCACTCCGTGGGCCGTGTTGTGGGCAGCGGCGGCCAGGAGGACGGGGGCCTTGCCAACGGGGCTCTTCCACAGCTCTATGGCCCTGAGGAGGCCATCACTTGCGGGATCGGTGATGTGGGTGAGCAGCCAGTACTCGAGCCGCTCCTGGTCGGAGAGGGCGTCCAGGTCCACCATAGGCGTCTGCCCCAGCTTGCGGGCGGCGTAGAAACTGACGTAACTGTTGGTGCCGGCCCTGTTCTGGTGGATCCAGTCGTAGTCGAAGCGGTGCCAGGCGAGGTCCGCCATGCGGGCCATGAGCAGGGGGTAGTGCCCCGCGTTGGTGATGAGCCGCAGGACCGACATGGCGGCCGTGGG
>QKIM01000006.1 GCA_003249585.1 Deltaproteobacteria bacterium | reverse complement strand
TCCTCCTTCTCCCGCTGGTCCTGCCCCCCTTCGTCGGTGCCATCGGGATGCGGCGGCTCCTGGCTCGCTTCGGGACCATGAACATGGCGCTGATGAACGCCGGCCTCATCGACAGCCCCGTGGACTGGCTCGGCCAGCACAAGTTCTGGGGGGTCCTCATCCTGCAGACCCTCCACCTCTTCCCCATCATGTACCTCAACGTGGTCTCCTCCCTGGCCAACATCGATCCTTCCCTGGAGGAGGCCGGACGAAACATGGGCGCCACCCCGCTGTCGGTATTCCGCCGCATCACGCTGCCACTGGCGGCGCCAGGCATCTTCGCGGGCAGCGCCATCGTCTTCATCTGGGCCCTCACGGATCTCGGCACGCCCCTGGTCTTCGAGTACCGGGAGGTGGTCCCCGTCCTCATCTTCGACCGGGTCTCGGACATGGGAGAGAACCCCGAGGGCTACGCCCTGGTGGTGATGGTCCTCCTGATTACCCTCTCCACCTACTTCCTCAGCAAACGCCTCTTCGGGGGCCAGGGCCAGGCCATGCTCTCCAAGAACCTGAGCAAGGCCAGGGAGCATCGTCTGACGGGGTCTGGCGCCCTGGCGGCCCAGCTCGCCTTCGGCACCCTCATCCTGCTGGCCATCCTGCCCCATCTCTCGGTCCTCCTGACGGCAGTCGCCGATCGGTGGTTCATGACCGCCCTCCCTGAGTCCTTCACTACCGCCCACTTCCGTGAGGCCCTCGCCCACGAACTGACCGTCCCCTCCATGGGCAACTCCATCTTCTATGCCATGGTGGCCACGGCCGTGGATCTCTTCCTCGGGGTCATCCTCGCGTGGCTCGTCTCTCGCTCCCGGAGCGCGCAGGCCCGTTACCTGGACATGCTGGCAATGCTCCCCCTGGCCCTGCCCGGGATCGTCGTGGCCTTCGGCTACGTCTCAGCCTTCCACCATACGGTGCTGGATCCCCGGCGGGACCCTGCGCTGCTCCTCATCATCGCCTATTCGGTGCGGCGCCTGCCCTACGTGCTCAGGGCCGCCTACGCCGGCTTCTCCCAGGTCAGCGAAACCCTGGAGGAGGCGGCCCTCAATCTGGGCGCCACGCCCGCACGAACCCTCTCCCGCAT
Organism: Deltaproteobacteria bacterium; assembly: GCA_003249585.1. Classification (GTDB taxonomy): domain Bacteria; phylum Myxococcota_A; class Polyangia; order HGW-17; family HGW-17; genus SZUA-580. Next base: position 1,830 of record QKIM01000006.1, on the reverse strand, counting down.
CACCATCCCCCTCATAGGCGCAAACCTCCTCGCGGGAGGCATCCTCGCCTTCACCTTCGCTCTCCTTGAGGTTTCCGACAGCCTCATTCTCGCCCTCAAGACCAACTCCTTCCCCATCACCAAGGCCATCTACACCCTTTTGGGCAGGGTCGACGACGGACTGGCCCTCGCCTGCGCTCTGGGCGTCTGGGCCATGCTCTTTCTGGGCACCTCCCTGCTCCTGGCAAACTCCATTCTGGGAAAGAAGATGGGGGAGCTCTTCCGCTAGCCCACCGGCCTGCGTCGGTGCATTGACTCACCGGCGAAAGTATTCTACAATTCCCGTACAAACCCAAAGGACGACCTACATGCAGACCATCGATTCCATCATCGAAAAAATCCTGTCCTCGGTACAACGAATCTCCGATGCCGGGAACTGGCCGAAACATATAGACAAAACGGGAGCGCTGCTCCGTCGTGTTCCCCGGTTCGGCGGCAAGGCGGCAGGGTTCGACGCCGGAATCGCCGCTGCACTGGACCTCATCCCGCGGGACAAACAGCTGCTCATCGCCACCCTCCACGCCGCCTACTCCTCCAAGGCCGTGGAGCAGATTCGCGAAGAGAGCCAGAAGATGCTGCCCCATACCGAGACCTGCTGGTGGCTCGCCGCCAGCAGCATCGTCACCCACGGGAGCGTAGACGAATACAAGTTCCTCGATCAGATCGCCGACTTCGAGCTGCTCAGGAATGATCCTCTTTTACGGCGCGATGTGGCCATCGAGATGTTCACCACCATGATTGAGAGCTTCAAACTCGTCCACGGGATCCCCTTCTCCATCCGCAGCCGAGGCCTGCAGGGCGCCTACCTCGCGGGGTACCGTTTCGGCGTCCAGTACGAGGAGGAAGAGGGCGTCTTCTACATCGGCACCTATAAAGAGTCCCTGGGGCTCGAATCCTTCACCTGGCTCGATCTGCGCGACGCCGACGGGAACCGGACCAACGGCCCCGTCTTCGGATCCAAGCAGTTCGTCCGGACCAGCTCGCTTTACGAGCTCGTGGATCTGCTGAAGGTCGTCTCCGCAGCCCTTCCCATAAAGTCTCCCAGCGCCATGCGCCCCCCTGAACACTAGTCATTTCAGTGCGGCAATATCAAAAGGGGAGCGTTCAGAGGTCGAGATCGTCGTCAGCGTCCTCGTAGTATTCCTCGTTAAAGGAATTCACCAGGTTGTCGAGCACGGTCTTGTACTCGTCTGTGGGCACCTGACAGGTCCCGACCTTGCGGTGGCCGCCACCGCCGTATTCGAGCATGAGCTTGCCCACATTGGTGAGACAGGTCTTGTTGGTGATGGAGTGGCCGCAGGCGAAGACCACGTTCTGCTGCGCGCGGCCCCACATGATGCGGATCTCCACATTCTGGTCGGGATGCATGGCGTAGACGTAGAAGCGGTTCCCCGAGTAGATGGGATCCTGCTCGAGGAGATTGGTCACGATGACGTTGTTGTGCACCGAGACCCGCTCTTCGAGCATGGCCTTGTACAGCTCCTGCTGCTCGATGTAGCGCTGCGTCCGCTCCTTCACGTCGTCGATCTCGAGGATCTCCTCGGCGGTCTTGGTCCGGCAGTACTGGATCATGTCCTCCATGAGGGCGTAGTTGCTGATGCGGTAGTCCCGGAACCGACCGAGCCCCGTGCGCGGATCCATCATGAAGGAGAGGAGGATCCACCCCGTGGGATGGAGGATCTCCTCGGTGGTCAGGTCTCCCGAGTCGGTCTTGTTGACCGCCACCATCATGGGCAGGAAGTGGGCCCCGAAGGTCTCCTCCCCGCCGTAGTACTCCCAGATGACCTGAGC
>QKIM01000124.1 GCA_003249585.1 Deltaproteobacteria bacterium | reverse complement strand
CCCAAGAAAACCTGCCCAAAGTGCTTCCTCTGATGGTTGGATCTCGTGTCAGACCCGCTGAGGCCGCTTCTCCCGCGGGGCCGTGGCCCAGATCGACGACTTGAGGGCGACAGAGCCGCCTGCAGTTTTGAAGTCGCGAAGGAGATGAGCCGCATGAGTCCCTCCTCTTCCCGAACCGTCCAATAGAGACCTGCGTGTGGACGGCGGAGAGACGCGCCCTCGACGCGCCCCCCTTGACTCGATATGTCCTGTACCGTACAGTACTAATTTCGGCCGTTCGGCTGAGAATCCTCGGGTCTGTCGCGTTCGAAGATGCAAGCTCTGGGGTCGAACGGGTCCCTGATGATCGTGGTAGAGAAGGAGAGAGGGGAGTCCATGGCGAACAAGACCGACGTTCAGGAACGACCCGCCTCACCCGGGCAACGAAGAAAACAGGCGATGATGGATGCTGCCTATTCTCTGTTCACCGAGAAGGGCTACGCCGTAGTGACGCTGGACGACATCATCAAGATCTCTGGGGGCTCGAAATCCTCACTGTACAGCTTTTTTGGCAGCAAAGAGGGACTCCTGAAGGCTGTTGTAGAAGCCCTCGCTAACGAAATGCTCGAAGAACTACAGGTTCCGGCTACGTTGGGGCAGAGCCCGCGTGCCGCCCTTTTGAAAATTGGCAACCGCATCGCCCGTTTGGCCCTGTCCGAAAACGCGATCAATCAGTTCCGTCTCGCTGTTTCCAACGCCAAGAGCCGTCCCGACCTGGCGAGTCTTTGGTACGAGTACGGCCCGAAGACTACCTTTGATGGCCTCGCCACATACCTGGCGAAAGAGGTCGAAGCGGGACGCCTGAACATTGGGGACCCGCGACGGGCTGCGATCTTCTTCCTCAACATGATCATCTGCCAAGACACGCTCCGGATGGCCGTCGGCATGGCGCCGCCTCTCGCACCCGAGGTCGAGGCGATCGTAGAAGATGCGGTGGAGGTCCTTCTCAGGGCCTACGGAAGCGAAACGACGCAGACCCAGGGAGCGCCGGCTTCCCGCTCCTGAGTGGACCCTCCCGGAAACACAGCTCTGTCGGCGTGACGCGACGTGATGGCAGGAGTCGGAACGCCCGGTCCGCCCTCGCGGGGCCTAACCGAGATGCGAGCGGCCTCCCTCTGCCCATCTCCGTTGGTGCTCCTGTCCCACGGCTCATCTTTGACCTCCCCGGGCACGTGTCAGCGATGCTCCCGAACCCCCACGGCTCGACAGCAAGCCTCCGACTCTCTGCATTAGTCTTTTTCTGCCGCTAGAAGCCCTCCGCGCCCCACTCCCCGCCGCTCGGTCCCTCCCGAGACAAGGCCAGCCCCTGCCCGGGCAGGAAGAATTTTTGTCGGGAACATCAAATCCATTCTTGACATGTTCTGTACGGTACAGTACACATCTCCTAACTGTACTGTACCGTACAGAACAACTTCATGAGGAGGTCTCGCCCATGAACCCAACCCACAAGTCTCAACTGTCGTCAGCATCTTGCCCGGCTGGGCGAAGGAGTTCCCCCCCGGCCTGGCGCCCTAAGACACTCGCGACGTTCTTCCTCACAGCCGTCTTCGTGGGGGGGCTGGTGGTTGCCGGCTCGGCTTTCCCTGACGCTGCCCGGTCAGCGGGTCACTCGTTCGCGGCACACGCCGCCGGAGCACGGGTGCCTGCGACGCTGGACGCCTTCTATCCCCCGGCGGTTGAGCGGCCGGTGTACCTCTTCCAGATGTTGTCCCTCGATGAGGCCTTCGCCGGCATCGTCGTCGATTTGTCAGAGGACGACCTGACCGGGGCCAAAGACAACTACGAGCTCTTCCGCGCGCGTTATGCCGAGGTTCGCGCACTGGTGCCGGAGTGGGAGAGCTACTACCCGATGGAGCCCGTTGAAAGGCTCGGGGAAGCGTTTGCCGCGGGGAGTCCGGATGGCCTGATGGCGGCCTTCGGAAAAGTAGGCCAGACCTGCCACCACTGTCATCAATCGACCATGGTCCCGGTGCAGCAGCGCTACCACTGGGGAGACTTCGGGGATTTGGAACTCGAGGACCCCCTACGTCGTGAGGCGATCGCCTTCTCTCAGTTCAAGCAATCTCTGTCAGCGAATCTCACGGGGATCCGGGTGGATCTCCGCCAGGGGCAACCGGAAAACGCTCTGCGGCAGTTCGATGCTTTCAAGGCTCGTTTCGCTGCTCTCAGTGAGTCCTGCCTGCACTGCCACGAGCGCGACGACCTGCCCTTCACCGACAGAGAAGTGCAGCGCACGGTCGAACAGCTCGGCCAAGTCCTGCGGGAATCACAGCCATCTTCCGAAGCGACGGCGCGATTGATCCAAGCGATTGGGGAAGAGAGTTGCTCCAAGTGCCACCTCGTGCACGTGCCTGCTGCCGTCGCTCGGGCTGCGACGCGGTGACGCCGATTGCCCCGGAACGAAGACCAGCAAACAACAACACACCCCCCTACCGGGGCATGACCGCCCAGCCGGCGGAAAGGAAGGGACGATGTACCGACCGATCGTGACCTGGATCCCAAAGAGTCGGCGAAACCCTGTGCTCGCTCTCCTGCAGGTGGAGAGAGCGGACAGCTACCACAGAATCCGAGTACAGCAAACCGCCGGCTCGGGGGGACAGGAAGACGACTCTCACCATACAACATGCAATGGTCGCCCAAGCGAATCAGGGTTGGCCAATCGAAGAATGTTCCACTAGGCCAACACTGAAGGAGTAGACACTCCATTTCGCTTGTACGGGCCACAGCAGCGCAGGGCGGACTCCCGAGGGTCCGCCCTGTTGCACGTTATCTCCGGAGGCGGTACTGCAACATAGCCTGGAATCCTTCTGCACCGGTCGTTTTGGGCATGCTTGACGCCCCACGGAGCCGGGGTAGGGTTTTGGTTGCTCCTCTGGGGAAACCCGGGTGGGGCACCGTGCCCCGATGCTACCCC
>QKIM01000508.1 GCA_003249585.1 Deltaproteobacteria bacterium | reverse complement strand
CGCGGTGGTGGATTATATGGCATTGAATGTATTGATATTTGTGCTGTCACTCCAGTGGCAGGCGCTTCCCTCAGGCGGGGGTCAGCGTGGCGGCACCACCTTTCTCTCCTGTCCGTCCGGCCCCAAGTGTCTGGCTCCACTCTTCGGGGCGCTCCACCCCTCCATGCTGCACAAAACCCCCGTGAGGGTCGTGTATTATGGGGACTCACTCATTAATGGTGGCGTGTTCACCGCTTCACTGAGGAGACTCCTCCAGGAGCGGTTCGGGGGCAGCGGGACCGGGTGGTTTCCACCGGCCGTCCATCCCATGAACATCACTACTCCAGGGATCGAGCTGGTCTCCAGCGGGTGGAAGGTTTTTTCCATCGTAGGCCCCCATTCCCCGGGATACAGATATGGTCTCGGGGGGATCCTCGCCAGCATCCATGGTGAGGGGGGCGTGACCAGCTGCCGACTGAGACGTCCTGTGCGCAATGCTGTGCTCACCATTGGATTTATCAGACGGAAATACGGAGGAAGGTTCCATGTGAATCTCCCGGGGCGCAGGGAACTGACGGTTTCCACCCGGGGTCGCGGATGGGAGCCGGCACTCTATCGTCTCAGAATAAGTGGTCTGTTGAGGGGATTCCGGATCTCCAGCTCATCAGGTGGGTTTGTGACGTTGACAGGGTTCTCCATAGAGGCCGGGATGCCCGGTATTCAAGTGGACGCCGCGGGGTTCATTGGCGCTCGCGCGTCTCACCTAAGTTCCCGCGCTCTTGAGGAATGGGGACGGGCTCTTGCGCTGTGGCGTCCATCACTGGTCGTGTTTCATGTGGGCTCAAACGACACCCTGCACGACATCGACAAAGCACGGCTGGATGAGTTCGTCCGGACCATCCGCAGTCTCCCCTGTCTTCACAGGTCCTGTGCATGTCTGGTGGTGGGGGTGGCTGAACGCCGGGAGCGAAACGGAGAAGGTGGAACGCGAATATCCGCCCTGACCCTCGGGCAGCAGCGGTTCTACAGGAGTGCTGTTTGGGTTGGTGGGTGTGTATTTTTTGATACCTTCCGCGCAATGGGGGGCGAAAATTCGGCGATTTCATGGTATCGTAAATACCCGAAACGGCTATACGGTGATCTGATCCACTTCACCCCCTTGGGGGGCCTTGACATCGCAAAGAGGCTTACGCTGGAGCTTTTCGCGCAGCTCATGGCCTTCCGCAGGTTCGAGTCCCGCAGGATCTTCTCACCGAAGCGGTTTTTCCTGCAGCGTCGGGGATTTCTCCACGCGTCCCTTACACCCTTCGGACACTGAACCGTGCCCGGTGGCCGACAGTGAGAGCGGATCATGTCTGAGCTCCCTTCCGCGAGAGACCTTCTGGAAATGGCCGATGCCCTGCAGGGCGTCGGCGGGGCGCAAGGACCGCAGCGCCTTCTGGAGGCCGTCGTCCATTGGTTCGGGCTGCCAGGGGGAGCGGTGGTGACAGATTTTCAGGACGAGGCGGGGCTCCTCTCCTGGTTGTTCGTCTCGCCCCACTCGCAGGGAGCTGTTCCTTTCAAGGTCAGTGGGGAGGCGATGCGAACTTCGCGGCCTGTCGGTGGAGCCCTGCTCACGGCATCGGAGCTCGCCTCCTGGAGGCTTCCGCCTGCTCTGGAGGGACGGGATCTGCTCGTGTGGGATGGCGCCTACCCTGGTCGAGTGCTGTTTTTGCTCGTTCCTCCAGAGTCCGATCGTGAAGATGGCGGGGCAGATCCCCTGAGCGGGGCCACTTCCTCCCTGTGGATCGCGGTCCGGTCAGTGCTCACTCTGCTCGCGCCTGTGGCAGGCCAGGAACTCTCCCGGTCCGTCTTGTCCCGTGCGTCGGAAGCGGTTACACAGGCCCATGATGCGCAGTGGAGGCTCCTTGATGCCGTGGACTCCCACGTCTGGTTCATGCTCGATCCCATGCGCTATGGGCATGTCAACAGGAGCCATTCTGATTTTTTCGGGCTCCCCAAGAGCGCGATCGAACACCATCGGCGAGATGAACTGCCCGGTGGAGATCCCCTGGCGCCCCTGGGCGAACTGCTGGAGGCGGTCTTCAGGGATAAAAAGACCGTGACCGCCGAACGCTGGTTCCCTGACCAGAACCAGAGCCGTCGCCTCCTCTCCGTCACCCTCACCCCCATGTTCGACGGAGAGGTCTTTCAGTATGTGCTGTGCCGCGCCCGGGATCGTACCGAGCACTACCTCGCCAACGAGAAGTTCTATCGGGCATTTCACCGCAATCCCATCATGATGGTCATCGCCAAAGCCCGCACGGGAGAGATCGTCGACTGCAACGACGCATTCCTCTCCATCATGGGGGGAACCCGTGACGAGGTGCTCGGGCATACGGCCCGTTCTCTGGGTATCCTGCGGGACATCTCCGTGTGGGAGCAGGTGCTGGCGGATCTGCGCTCAGGAAAAACAGCGCAGAACTACTATATCTCGGGGTATACTCTGCGAGGTGAGACGCTGTTGGGGCTCATGAGCTGTGAGTCCGTGGTGATGGGGACTGGGACCTACCTGCTGACCTCCATCATCGACATTACGCAGATGAAGGATCTCGAGGAGCAGCTGCTCTTCTCCAACATGATTCTCAACCACACCAGCGCGCTCACCTGGATCTGTGAGCGGCGCGGCCTGAAAATGTTTTACTGCAACGAGGCCATGGAGCAACTGCTCGAGCGCAGCCATGGAGATGCTGACACCGAGGGGTTGCCCTCGGTGCTCGGGACGCTCCGGATCCATGACGAGGATGGGCCTGTGGTGCGCGCAGCCCTGGAAATGGCAGCTTCTGAGGGTGCGGCTTCGGTAAAGTTCAGGGTTCTGCTCGATGAGGGGCAGATCTGCTGGATCAAACAGCATATTCATCGATTCATCTATGAGCGCCGTGGGAAGGACTACCTCATCGGCGTCGCCGATGACATCTCGGAGATCAAGGAGACC
>QKIM01000476.1 GCA_003249585.1 Deltaproteobacteria bacterium | reverse complement strand
ATTCAAATGCGCGGTGAAGGTCCTGTTTTTTCAGCAGCCGCAGGGTCTCGTCCAGCTCCTCATCAAGATTGACGCAGACGGCCTTCTGAACAACATCCTGGTTGATCTCGTAGAGCCATGAGCGCATATGGAATAATCCAACGATATCCTTGGTAACGAAATCACCGGTTCCTCCCAGGAGATCAAACACCGCTTTCATCAGCAGGTAGTCCTGGGGAGTGTCCAGAGTAATACGTATTTCCGGAGCATGCAGCTCAGGTGTTGCCGTCAGTTGGCCGATGCGGAATTTTTCTGGGCAGGATTTGTAGATGTAAGGCGTTACGTGCTCGATTTCATATTTCTGTGTGGCGTCCTGAAATGCGGATTGTAGGGCCTTGTTGGAAAACACTTCAGCATCGAGCCCGTGCGGGAATGTCCGCTGCTGGTTGTTGCTGGTATAATCGTAGTCACCCTTTTCGTGGAGTTCAATCATCTCGTCGAGGACGCGCCAGTCGATGCAGGGACAGTCGGAGGTCACGCGGACCACTACATCAAGAGCGAAGGCGTTGGCGCATTCCGCATACCGCTCAAGCACGTTGTCCTCGGAGCCGCGGAACACATCGATCTTCAGTGTCTCGCAGAGAGCAACGATGGGGTCGTCTGTGGAGTTGGTGGTCGTGGCAACGATGACCTTGCCTATATGCTGGCTTTTCCTGACCCTCGAAACGACCTGCTCAAGGACGCTAGTTCCTGAATTTTGGGGCAGGGGAAGGAGGACTTTCCCCGGGAGTCTCGAGGAGGTCATTCTGGTTTGAATGATACAACCCGTCGTCATGCGTCACCTACACCAGGTCCAGCTTGGCGATGCGCGAAGCGAGATCATCGGCTGAGAGCCACATGGTGTTGGTTCCCGAGTTGTACTCCCAGTCAGCTTCGATGGAGGTGCCTCCTGGAGTGAAGTGCCGCTTGGTGTCCCACCAGGAGAAGTTGGGGTAGATGATGTAGTAGTTGCCATACTCATAGGTCCGGATCGAATCGTCCCGGGTGATCATGCACTCGTGGATCTTTTCACCTTCGCGGACACCGATGAGATCGATTGTACCACCGGGATTCAGGGCCTCGGCTATGTCCACAACCTTGTAGGAGGGGTTCTTGTGGACATAAGTTTCTCCGCCACGGCTCTCATTAAGGGCTTTGACCACCAGATCGACGGCGTCGTCCAGGGTCATCCAGAAGCGGGTCATCCGGTCGTCGGTGATGGGGAGGGCTGTCTTCCCCTGCTCGAGCAGCTGCTGGAAGAAGGGGATGACAGAGCCCCGGCTTCCCGAGACATTGCCGTAGCGGACCACGGAAAAGACCGTGCCCTGGCGGCCGGTGTAGGCGTTAGCCGAGATGAAGAGCTTGTCCGAGACCAACTTGGTGCCGCCGTAGAGGTTGATGGGATTGACGGCCTTGTCCGTGGAGAGGGCCACCACTTTCTTGACGTCCCGGTCCAGAGCTGCGTCGATGACGTTCTGGGCGCCGTGGATGTTGGTCTTGATCGCCTCGAAGGGGTTGTACTCGCAGGCGGGGACCTGCTTGAGAGCCGCTGCGTGGACCACGTAGTCTACGCCCTTGAAGGCTCGGCGGAGGCGGTCCGCGTCACGGACGTCCCCGATGAAGAACCGCAGTTTGCTGCAACGCTCGGGACCGAACTCCTTGAGGAAGGTCTTCTGCATGAGATCCTGTTTGAACTCGTCTCGGGAGAAGATGATGATCCGCCGGGGATCGTAATTGGAGAGCACATGTCGGGTGAAGGCCTTGCCGAAGGAGCCGGTGCCGCCTGTGACGAGGATGGATGCGTCTGTGAACATGATGGAGCCTTCCGGTTGGTTGAAGTAGTGTCTAATCCTGCATTTGCGTTGGTGTTTTGTCAATGCCCGTGCGCGCTCTGGCGAAGGAGAGGAACTCGTCACGATCCCGGATGAGATCTTCTTCGTTAAAGGGCTGATCCGTGAGGATGAGCATGACCGTTCCTGGGGCGAAGTTTTTCATCTCTCTCCAGAGCCCTCCCGTGAGGAGGTAGCCCTTGTCGGGAGCATCGAGGGAAACGGTCTGTTTCTCGAAGCCGTTGTCAAAGACCATCTCCAGGCTGCCGGCCAGGGCGACCACGAGCTGGTTGGCCTCCCTGTGGGCGTGGTTGCCCCTCGACTGGTCATCTTCGACTCCGTAGATGTAGTAGGCGCGGCAAACGGGGAAGGGAAGGTCGAGCGGGTGTTCGAGGGTACCCATGAAACCTCGTCCAGAAGCGCCGTAGGTGCGGATGGGGAAGGGGGTGACCAGTGGCATTATTTCAGATCTCCCTGGCTGCCGGCGCGAGGACTCTTCCCGCGCGGCGTGCCATTTGTGATGTCCGGTTGTCTGGGTGTGTCCGGTGCGGCAACGGGAACGGTGGTGGGGGACCACAGGCAGATGGCGCTCTTGAGATCGAGCTGAGCCTCGAGGGTGGGCAGCTCGGACCGGCTGAGGATGAGGACCCGGATCTTGCGGCCGATGATCTGCTCGACCTTGAGGACGTAGTCCTGTACGTGGTCGCGGTTCAGGTCACCGACCATCAGCAGATCGATGAGGCCCGAGTCGATGCCCCGGGCGTAGTCTCCGACGATCCAGGCGCCCTCCAGGTTGCCGATGCGGGACAGGACCCGTTCTATGAGCTGGTCGAGGCCCACGGTCTTGGTGACGAGGTTGTGGATCTCGCTGAAGAGAGGGTGGGATCGGCGAGCGCGATACACCTTGGTGCGGCCCGTCTCCTCGGTCTCCAGGATGCCGGCCCCCGAGAGGCGGTTGAGCTCGACGCGGATGGAGTTGGTGGACTCGTTGAACTCCTGGGCCAGCTCCCGAAGGTAGCTCCCCGTGCCCGGGTTCAGGAAGAACCGCAGAAGCAGCTTGATGCGGGTCTTTGAGGTGATGAGGGAGTCGAGCACGGGGCCACCTTTCTG
>QKIM01000289.1 GCA_003249585.1 Deltaproteobacteria bacterium | reverse complement strand
TTGAGATAGGGGACCCGGCATCTGAGCGCGGCGTAGGCGTAGATCATGGAGGGGGAGATGGCGGGATCGTTGCTGCGCAGCCCCTGCTCGAAGGCGGCGATGGAGCTGTGGACCTCGCTGCGTTCGGTGAACACCTCGGTGGAGCCGCACCAGAGCATGACGCAGCGGCTGACGCCCTTCTCCCGGCGAAAGCGCTCGATGTCCTCCATGACCGCCTGGGCCAGCGCCATCTTCGAAGCGGCCTTTTTCACGTGCTCGCCGGAGAGGTTCTTGACGAAGGCGGGATCGAAGACCGCCTTCATGGGGACCAGGGCCTCGAGGGGCTCGCGGAGCTGGTCCAGGAGGGCCCCGTCGAGCACGCGGGAGTGTCGTGCGACATCATAGAGGTTCTGCCCGTGGAGATCCCATCCGCCGAATTCCAGGTCGGCCAGGTCCGCAAGGGGCAGGAACTCCCGGTAGAGGGGGTTATTGTTTTCCCGACGGTCGCCGATGCGGATCCGCCCGAGCTGGGTGAGGCTGCCGATGGGCCTGCCGAGGCCCCTGCGTGCGGCCTCCACTCCGGCGATGAAGGTGGTGGCGACGGCGCCGAGGCCGGGGATGAGGACCCCTAATTTGCCGTCAGCGGGTTCAATTTGTGTTGGATGTTGGTGGGGTTCAGTGGTGTGGGGCATGGTGGTCTCCGTGTGAAGAATTGAGCAAAAAGATCGATAACTCAAATGCTGCGCAAAAAAAAGGGTCACTGGAGGAAGTGGCCCACGGTTACCCCTTGGTAGTACCCTTTTCCTTGGCCATGTCAATGCGAATTTGAAGAAATCGAACTATTGTATCAAAAATTCTATTTTATGGAAATGTAGAGGGAGCCGCCCATGGTCTTGCGGATGAGATCGTCCTTGTAGCCCAGCTCCAGGTTGGAGCTCCCGAAGCCCAGGAGGAGCCAGTACTCCCTGTAGCACTTCCATCCCACGTAGAGCGCCCCGTAGTTGAGGTTCATGATGTACTGACACTGGGGATCGTTGGTGTCCTCGCACAGGTTCACGCTCCGCTGTGCCTGCTCGAAGGTGAAGCCCGCCATCCAGTTCCTGGAGAATTTGTAGAAGAGCTCCCCCGAGAAGAGGAAGAGCTCGTTCTCCTTCGTGGAGACGGCCGTGACCTCGATCTTGAGGGTCCAGTCCCCATAGCGGTACCGTACCCCGCCGGACGCACCGCCGACGGGCACGGTCTCTACCTTGAGATCATTGTTCACGTCCTCCAGCTCCCTGATGTAGTTGGTGTAGAGGAGCCCCGCATGGACCTCTGCATAGAGCCGAAGATCCTTCCATGCCCACATGGTGCCCACCTTGAGGAAGGAGGTGTAGAGGGTGTTGACGTAGATGTGCTCGTTCTTGTCCTTGGAGGAGAAGAAGTCGTTCCCCAGGATGTTGGTGTCCAGGACGGTGAAGTAGATGTCGTCCATCCAGAAGTAGCCGGGGTTGAACTTGACGAACTCCGAATCGGCGAACCGGATGTAGGTGAAGGCCGGCGTGGAGTAGCCCAGCAGCGTGTCCTTGAAATAGACGTCGTTGTCGATGTCCAGGGGGGACTTCGCCGATGTCGCCGACGGGATGGAACAGAGAAGGAGGACAAGGGGAAGGATCTTCATGTGAACGATGCTCCGGTGTGGAACCCGGGGGAGGGCCCGGCGATGGATTACTTGGATGAAGGTTGACCGGACTCGAAGGCCATGGCGAGGGGCCAGGCCATGACCCGCAGGATCTCCCGTGAATCGATGTCGAACCCGGCGACCCGGAGGGTCTCGAGGAACTGGGTGATGCGCTCCAGATCCTCTGTCATGGTGACGAGGACCGTCTGATCGTCGTGGCGGGAGGAGCGGAAGAAGCCCGAGAACAGAGTGATGTCGGTATCGAGGGATTTGTCGAGGTTCGTACTCTCGAGGGACGTGACCTTGTGGATGCCGACGCTCCTGAGCGCCATGATGATGTCCTCTTTGCTGTCCGTATCGATGATTTCAATGAACACGAAAAACATGGTTGCTCCTGATAGGGGATCGCTCCCGCCTGCAGGGCCCAGAGCGTCCTGCTCTGCGGTCATGGCTCTGACGTCTCCCCCGCTCTGCGCAGCATCGCCCTCGTGAGCAGCGGCCCAATCACCTCGGTGGCGATGGTCGTGAAGAGCAGGACGTTGATGATCAGCACGGCCATCTGGTGTCCTTGCGCCCCGAACCCGGGGACGTCGAAGTCTTTCTTGATGGAGAGGGCCAGGGCCAGCGCGACACCCACCTGGGGCAGGAGCGCGAACCCCGTGTATCTCCTGATCGTCGGCGGGGCTCCACCGATCCACGCGCCCAGGGAGGCGCCGCCGACTTTTCCGGTGAGCCGGGCGAAGAAGTAGGCCAGCCCGATGAGGCCGATGTCCAGGACCAGCCGGACGTTGAGGTGGGCGCCGCCCATGATGAAGAAGGCCGCAAGGAAGATGGGGGTGTAGTACTGCAGGATGGTGCCCGTCTTTCGGGTGACGACGGGGGCGAGGTTGGTCACCAGCGCGCTGAAGGCCATGATGGCGAGCAGCTCCGAGAGCGCGAAATGCTCGGCTATCCCCAGCAGGGTGATGATGGACGCCGCGAGGACCAGGGTGATCCAGTCGTTCTTGCGCACCCTGCGCAGGAGCACGATGAAGACGATGGCCATGGCCGCGCCCAGGGCGATGGACGCCGAGATGGAGAGGACGGCGTGGCTGACCAGAGGCCAGACGTGCAGCCTCGCTCCTGTGAGCGAAGTCTTGGCCACGGAGGAGGCGAAGACATAGATGATGAGGGCCGCGGCATCGTCCAGCCCCACGACCGCCAGAATGGTGGATGTGAGCGGCCCCTTGGCCTTGTACTGCCGGATGACGGCGACCGTGGCCGCGGGGGCCGTCGCCGAGGCCACCGCGCTGAGCAGCAGGGACTGGGCGGTCATCCCG
>QKIM01000409.1 GCA_003249585.1 Deltaproteobacteria bacterium | reverse complement strand
CGTGGGCGGCCTGCGCTCCGGCATGGGCTACCAGGGCGCCGCCACCCTGTCCCTCCTGCGCGATCGCGCCGAATTCATCCGCATCTCCCCCCAGGGGCTCCGTGAGAGCCACGTCCACGACGTGATCATCACCAAGGAGGCCCCCAACTACAACCCCGGGTGAGGCACGCCATGACCACCTCCCGCATCAAGGGCTTTCACGATCTCGGGGTGGACGGCAGACGGGACGCGGTCCTGGGCGATCTCTCCATCGACCAGCGGGACGTGCTGTGCACGGGCGGCCTCTCCATCGAAGAGGCCGCGGCCCTTGTGGAGGATGTGGTGGGGCTCTTCGGGCTGCCCCTGGCGCTCGCCCCCAACTTCCTCGTCGACGGCATCGACCAGTTCCTCCCCATGGTCACCGAGGAACCCTCGGTGGTGGCCGCCGCGGCCAACGGCGCCCGGGTGGCACGCCTGGGCGGCGGCTTCACCGTCACCGCCGGCGCCCCCGTCTCCACCTGCCAGCTCCTCATCGAACCCACCGACCTGGACACGGCTCACGACCAGATCGACCACCTGACCCCCTCACTCCTCGAGGCCGCCGCGGCCCTGGATCCCGTCCTCTCCCGATTGGGCGGCGGTCCCCTCAACCTCGAGGTGGGGTCACGCCTGCCCGATGGCGCCCTCACACTGCTCCTCCACGTGAACTGCCTGGACGCCATGGGCGCCAACGTCGTCAACACCATGGGCGAGCACATCCTGGATCTTCTGGAAGAGGCCGGCGTCGGACGCGGCCTCGCCGCCATCGTCACCAACGCCATGCCCCACCGAAAAACCACAGTCACGGCGCGCTTCCCCGTGAGCGCCCTTCTACGGGGAGGCCACTCGGGCGAGGACGCCGCCGAGGGCATCCTGGCCCTGGCCCGCTGGGCCGCGGCTGACCCCTTCCGGGCCGTCACCCACAACAAGGGGATCATGAACGGCGTCACCGCCGTGACCCTGGCCACGGGCAACGACACCCGGGCCCAGGAGGCCGCCGCCCACTGGTACGCCTCCCGTTCGGGTTCCTACGGCCCGCTGAGCTCCTGGTCCCTGGATGGGGACGCGCTTGTGGGCACCCTTGCCCTGCCCGTCCCCGCGGGGACCGTGGGCGGCCTCACCGCCGTCCACCGGACCACCCGCCTGTTGCTCTCCACCTTGGGAATCACCGACGCGGCCACCCTCGCCGCCCTCACCGCCTCGGCCGGCCTCGCCAACAACTTCGCCGCCCTGTGGGCCATCGCCACCGAGGGCATCCAGCGCGGCCACATGACCCTCCACGCCCGCCGCCTGAAATAAGGCCCGCCTGCCAATCCGAGGATTGGACCTCCACTTTCTGTCTCTCCCCCTCGGCGTTAAGGACGGATTATAGAACTGACACCAGAGGTTCAGGGCCAGATGAAGACGGGCACGTAATAGTATGTGGGACCACCATACACCAGGTGGTCGTTGGAGTTACTGCCCCAACCGTAGAGGCTGCCATCCACAGCCATTCCGAAGGTGAAACCATCCTGCCCTCCCCCCGCGGACACGAGGGACCAGGTCCCGGCCACCTGTACAGGGATATTACTGTTGGACGTTCCCCCGGTTCCCAGCTCTCCGTACAGCCCTAGGCCCCAGCACCAGAGCGTGCCGCCGGCCTTCACACCACAGGTGTGCAGGTTTCCGGCGTTCATCTGCGTAAAGCCCGAGCCCACATAGACGGGATCTTCGCTGGTCGTGTTGGTCCCATCTCCCAACTGGCCTTCCCCGTTATACCCCCAGCACCAGACGTCCCCGAAGAGGGTCCGGGAGCAGGTGTGTCCAAAACCACCGGAGACATCCGCCTGATCGCCCTCGATTTCCACCGGCGTGGTGCTCGAAGTGGTCGAGCCATCTCCCAATTGCCCCCACCCGTTGTAGCCCCAGCAGTAGAGTGTGTCGCCCGTGTCGATGGCACAGGCGTGGTTCTGCCCGGTGCCAACCCTGCGCCAGGAGCCGGTCACATTGGAGGGAACCAATTGGTCCATTGCTGTTCCATCTCCCAGTTGACCTTGCCCGTTAAACCCCCAGCACCACAGGGTATTGTCCGTCTTGATCCCGCAGGTGAACCGGTTGGAGGCGCTCACCTGCAGCCAGGTCCCCCAACCACTCACCTGCGTGGGGGTAAGCACCCTGTTGCTGGTGGAGTTGTTCCCCACCTGCCCATAATTATTGAGCCCCCAGCACCACAGGGTCTCATCCGTCTTGATGGCGCAGGTGTGGTCCAGCCCGGCCGAGACCTGCTGCCATGCACCGGGGACCTGCTGAGGAGGCTGCGTCGACTCCACTGTATTGGTCGCCAGCTGCCCTTTATCGCTCGCCCCCCAGCACCAGAGGCTGCCGTCCTGCTTGATTCCGCAGGAGTGGTTGTATCCTGCCGAGATGTCCACAAAGTGGTTGGTGACGGCCACAGAGCCGCTGTCGGCGGGATCGTAGCCGGTGCTGCCGTCGCCGGAGGCGCCGGAGACATCACAGTACAGGTAGGAGAACCCGCCGTCCAGGCTGGCGCGGGCGGCCACGTCGTAGATCCCCACCGTGTCCAGGGTGATGGAGGAAGTGTACTCATCGTTGTTTGCCACGTCGGAGTCGTAGGTGGCCGGGCTCCACGTCCAGGCAGAATCCGGCACGGTACCGTCGGGCCCCACGCCGATCTCCATGGTCAGGAACGCACCCTGCCCCGCCGCGTCGGTGAGATCCTCCTCGAAGACCTGAGCGGACACCGGGTCTACCGTCTCCCCGGCGATGATCGCCTCATCGAGGCCGTTCAGCGCGCACCAGGAGGGGAGGCAGTTGTCGTTCTCGGCTCCGGGCGTGCCGTAGTCCCCTCCGCTCAGTTGTGAGTACCGACTGTAGCACCAGCGAGAAGAGGAGTTGTTGGAGGCGGACATGTTCCACGACGGTGTCGCCGGGGACAGGATGATGGAGGCC
>QKIM01000656.1 GCA_003249585.1 Deltaproteobacteria bacterium | reverse complement strand
CGGGAACTCCTGGCCGGCTTGCTGCGAGCCCGTCTGGACGGCGAGGTGCGCACGCGGGAAGAAGAGGTGGCGTGGGTGCGGCGTCGGGTGGAACCGGAAGGGGCAGGGACGGCGCGCTCCGGCGCGGCGGGCGGCTAGGCGGAGCGCCCGAAGGTCAGACCTTCCCCCCCTGCACCCACCACTCGGATTCCTTGTCGAACCACCAGGCCGAGGAATCCCCCGCGAGGATTCGCTGGGCCAGATCGCGGGCGGCGTCGGTCTTGAGGCGCCGCAGGGTGAAGGGAATCCACTCCTCGGCGTTGCGGTTGCCGACGTCGTGATGTTCTTTTAGCGCGAGGAGCATCTCCAGGTTGTCGGCGTCCTTCACGAGGCGCGCCTCCGGGGTCGCCTGGGCGGCGAACTCCCGGATCAGATCCATGATCTCCGGCCCGAATGAGAGCCCGTT
The DNA here is from genome assembly GCA_003249585.1 of Deltaproteobacteria bacterium. Taxonomy (GTDB): domain Bacteria; phylum Myxococcota_A; class Polyangia; order HGW-17; family HGW-17; genus SZUA-580. The sequence continues at coordinate 2,527 of QKIM01000656.1, read as the reverse complement.
GACCATGTCGGCCGCGGCGCCCATCTCGTCGACCTGCACGTACTTCTGGGCCATGTAGTTCAGGTCGCCGGTCCGGCCCTCGGGCAGATCGTGGAACAGGGCCATGCGGACGACGCGGTCGGCGTCCACGCCCCCGTCGAGTCGCGCGAGCACGTAGGCGATCATGGAGGCTCGGAAGATGTGCTCGGCCACGCTCTCCTGGCCGGAGCCTAGGAATTGCCAGCCGGTGCGCGGGGTGCGCTTGAGCATCCCCATCTCGAAGAGAAAGTTGGCGACGCGGTCCATGTCCTGTTTCCCTGAGCGGCCGAGGGCGGGTGGAAGGGGCCAGAAGTGTACGCCAAGCGCTGGGTTCCTGCAAAGCGGCGGGGCGGGCCGGCTTGACGATCCCAAGGGGTTCTCGTATACAAGAAGGACTTTCCCATGGGTTCGTTCATGACAAGACCTGAGCCAAATCTCCTCGACATCCTGAAGCGGGTGGATCACCCCGATCTCCCTTGGGCGTTGGAGCGCGTCTTCCACACCTTCAACGAGCTCGTCTGGATCGATCCCAGCCAATCGTGGCGCAAGATCCTCTACGACGCCTCGAAGATCATCGTCGAATTCCTGGGAGCGCAGGCAGCCTCCATCCGGCTCCACGAGCCCCACCTGAACCAGATGGTCTCCTTCGGCTCCTACCACTATGACGAAAGCCACCGGGAGTCGGCGATTCCTTTCGACGAGAGCATCGCCGGGCGCGTGGTCTCGACGCAGAAGAGCTATCTCGTCTCTGACATTGCCTCCAATCCCGAGTACCGGGCCAAGTCGGTATTGGACCAAGGGCTGCGCTCGATGCTCGCCGTGCCGCTGGTGATCCCTCGATTCATGGAGAAAGGGGACGACATCCGGGGCGCGATTCATGTGTATTACGAGGACGCTCCCCGGGAGTTCACCCCGCTCGAGGTGCTGACCGCCGAACTGATGGCCCAGCGCCTCAGTTACGTGATCGCCCGGAAGCGGATTCTCGACCTGCGGCGGGTGAACGAGAAGAAAGAGTGGCTGGTCGAGAAGATCTTCGCCAAGCTCTCCCTGGAGGGGGGCATCAAGATGAAGGATCTCTTCCGCCTGATGGTGGAGGAGTTGCACGACATCATCCGAGTCCAGAGCTGCACCCTCTTCGCCGTGGGTGATGACGGCAAGACCGCGGTGCTGGAGAGCGGCTGGCCCGAACAGGGGGGGTATCATACGGTGGGCAAGCTCTTCCAGGTGGACGAGCACCCGTACCTGCGGACCGTCGTCCGCCAGGACCACCCCCTGGGAGACTTCGAGAACGAGCGCGTTTACCCGTCCTATCTCCTCATCAAGAGCCCCCAGGCGAGTTACCTGGTGACCGAGAATTTGCGGCACTTCGCCCAGGCCCACGGCATCAACTCCATCCTGTACGTGCCCCTCCGCATCGCCGACCGGGTCAGCTACGTCCTGGTGTTCGACGCGATCGAGCGGCGGCGCTTCTTTTCCGACGAGGAGATCGAGATCCTCACGTTTTTCGGGAAGCAGATCACCCAGGCGCTGGAGATCGAGCGGCTGGACGACATCCTCCATGATTTCAAGAATCCGGCCATCGCCATTGCCGGATTTTCCCGCCGGGTGCGAAAGATGCTGGAGCGGGGGGAGGACCGTCGCGACGAGATGCTGCGCTATCTGGACGTCGTGATCCACGAGGGGAGCCGGCTCCAGGAAATGGCCATGAGCCTCTACCCGGTGGCGCGACCCGAGGATCTCGATTTCTCGGAGGTGGTTCTCGGGCGGTTCCAGATCAACGAAGAGGCCATCCGGGAACAGCGGCGCGAGGGCATCCGGACCGACGCGACCGGCCTGACCCCGGGCCTGGGGGTGTGCACGTGGAGACTCGCCCTGGAGCGGGTCCTGGACAACCTGTTCAACAACGCCACGAAGGCCATCCCTGCCCACGGCGGTGCTCTGAAAGTTCGCACCTTCTCCCGGGAAGGCATGGCCACCCTGGAAATCACCAACAGCGGCCGTATCCCACAGGACGAGATCACCCGCATCCTCAGCGCGGACGTGGCGGGCCGGGGCCTTAACATCGTGTACCGCTTCGTCCGCTCCATGGGTGGAGTGGTGGACATCCAGGTGGACGAAGCGAGCGACACCACGACCTTCCGCATCTCCCTGCCCTTGGCGGAAACCCGGTGAACTCCCCCGTGCTGGACCAACTCGTCGGCGTAACGGCCAGCGCAGCGGGCGTGCTGGTGCGAGCCGCCGTGACCACGGAGCTGTGCGAGACGGCCCGGCTCGCGCACCGGACCTCACCGACGGCCACCGCCGCGCTGGGGCGGGCCCTGACGGGCGCCTTGCTGTTGGGTAGCCTGCTCAAGGACCGTCAGTCGATCTTGCTCCAGTGGCGGGGCGACGGTCCCCTGAGCCCGGTGGTGGCCGAAGGCCGCGCCGACCTCCGCGTACGGGGCTATGTCGCCCATCCAGAAGCGGACCTGCCCTCCCGTGGGGGGAAGCTTGATGTCGGAGGCGGGGT
>QKIM01000366.1 GCA_003249585.1 Deltaproteobacteria bacterium | reverse complement strand
GCGATCCCGCCAGCCACGAGCTTGCCGCCCAGGCGGTACCAGAAGGGCAGCGGGGGAGCCGCGGGGAGCTTGATGTTCAGGGGTTTGAACTCGCCCTTGCTCATCTGCTTGCCCCATCCATTGTACATGGTGATGAGGGCGTGCCAGGCATCACGGTTGTCCTTGATCGAATCGGGGTCGATGGGCTTCCAGCCGTTCTTCTTGGCTTCCTTGTTGTACAGAATGACGCGGGGCCGCACCACACCTGGATTGATGAAGATGTACTTCTTCTCCTGTCCCACGTATCCGCACCACTTCACATCGGAGTTCCACAGGGGGATCCCGGCGATTTTCGTGGAGTTGAAAGTGTACCCGATGTCCATGTAGCCATAGTTGTCGGTCTTGAAGAAGGGGTGGTCGGGCAGGTCCATGTACTTGAATACATACCCCTCCATCTGGGTCTGGTTCTTCCGTGCCTCGGCATGGGTGGACAGCATGAGCAGGGTGAGCCCCGCCAACATCGGCAGCCAGGTTTTCATCTTCATGGTCAGTTCCTCCAATGTTTCTTCGTGAGACGATGCGCCAAGGGCGCGTTTGGGGTTTCCCGGGACCGGACATCAGACATCCCGGTGACAACAGTCAGGGGTTGTGGGGTTTTCGGGGCATGCGGATCTTCCCGCGCTTCACCGGGGGCCTTCTGGGACACCCCTTGTTTTCCTTGGGCCCGGCCTGATCAGGGCAGCGGTCCTCGGCGTCGGGGACACCATCCCCGTCCCGGTCCTTGACACGCCCCTGCTTCAGCGGCAGAGGCACAGCCGAGGGAGACGGCGGCGCATCGGCCTTCGCTGGAGGCTCAGGCGCCCGGATCTTGCCCCCAAGCACCGGCGCCTTGGGTGGACACCCGTCGGGGCCGTCTCCCTTTTCCCTGGGACATTTGTCCTTGTCATCGGTCACGCCGTCCCCGTCCGTATCCGTGGGTGGCGGATTGACCGGGCGGACCTTGCCCATGAGGACCGGCTTCTTGTCTCCCTCAGCGGGAGCATTGGAAGGCGGCGTCTTGGCCTCGTTGTCCTTCTTCGCGCATCCGGAGACCGCCAGGGCCGCGGTCAGAGTGGTTCCAACCAGAAGCCCCCTGATGGCGGTGATGGAGGGATAGACAGGGACACTGCGGGTGCTGTCCGGGGTCAGTTTCATGAGGGCTCCTTGGGGGTCCGGCGCAGCGCCCGAAGGTACGCAGCGGACTCACGATAGAGATTCGTATCGGCCTTCGGATGGTACACCACCCCCCGCTGTCTCGCCATGAAAAAAATCCAGCCCGGAGCCAAAGCCTGGGGGATTAGTCGAGGTAGTCGTCGTTGCGGAGCTTTTCGGGGAGATAGGTCTCGGTGATGAAGGAGATTCCGCGGGCCGAGAGCGCCTCGAGCTCCAGCTTCACCCTGGAGTCGAGCATCTTCTTCATCTCCCGCTGCCACTTCTTGTCGGCGAACCAGGGGTAATCCATCATCTGCTTTGCCCGGGCCTCATCCTTCTTGTTCAGGGCGATGGTGACCACGTCAGGGAGGTCGAAGGCCTCGCGGTCGAAGGAGGAGAGCCCGATGAATCTCGCGCTGGGCACCGCCATGCGGATGGAGTCGTAGGCCAGGTTGATGGATCCCTGCTTGAGGACCGAGTATATGTAGAGGCCCCAGGGATCATTGTCCACGAGGACGTAGACCGGCAGCCCCAGCTCCTCGTGCATCCTGCGGATGAGCCGCCGCACGCCGCGGGAGGTCTGCCCCCCCGACTGCAGCATGATGCAGTTGTGGGTCCTCCAGAACTTGTCCTCGTTGAGGCGCCTCCACACGGCGTCCTTCTCGATGAGCAGGATGAAGTCGGCTTCGGTTTTGGTGAACTTGATGACGTGGTCCTCCACGATGGAAGGGATCCCCCACCCTCCCGAACCGACCCGCCTGCAGTTGATGGTGTCACCCGCGTCCACCAGGGTGATGTTGCCCACCATGGTCCCCTTGTTGGAGGCGAAGAGGTGGAGATCCTCGCGCAGGGTCCCCAGGGACACCTCAAGATCCTCGATGATCGGGTCGGACTCATCCTGCTCGTCAAAGGTGTTCTCGCCCCGGGAGAGGGTGTGCTTGGTCATGTAGAAAAGATCACGAATGGAGGTGGTCTTCTCCACGTCCAGAAGCTCGGTGCACGCCGCGGCCACGAGGTAGGTCTGCATGAACTTTTTGGCCATGCCCTGATGGAAGAAGAGGCGCTCCTGGGTGCTGTCCCCCATCTCCAGCATTCCCTTCTCCTCGTTGAACACGGTGTTGGAGAGAGCCCGGACGGGGATCGAGAGCATGGGATTCTTCTCAGACTCCAGTTCCCGCAGGGTCTGTTCGGCCATCTGATTGATGAGGGCACGTACCTTCTTGGATTTTCTAGTCATCGTCATTGTCATCACCCTCGAAATCGAAGAACAGCGACTGCTTGAAGACCGTTGTTCGTTTGCTTGCCTGTGTTTTGGTCGCCTCCTGTGAAGCATCGCTCATCTGGGGACCCGCCATGGCCGGAACGGAATCGTCGTCTTCGTCGTCTGCGGTGTCTTCGCCGTCGTCCTCATCAGCGACATCCTCGTCCTCGCCGTCGTCCCCGGCGTCGTCCCCGTCAGAACCGTCATCGGGGTCCTCCCCGGTACCGCCGTCGCTGTCGCCGACCGGGAGCTCTCCAGGATCATTGTCATCGTCGGTCTCACCGGGGAGTTCGTCGTCCTCCTCCCCCTCATCTTCGTCGTCGCGGTGCTTCTTGGGTTTGGGGGCAGAGTAGGCCTGCTCTCCCTCCAGATCGGGGCGTTCGGTCTCGAAGTTGGAGACCGTGAACTGCTCCGTGGCCGTCTCGATCATCTGCTGGATGGGGACAGGGTCCCGTTCCAGGATCTGGGCGATGGCCCGGGCCAGTTCCCCGGTGTATCGGACGAAGACATCCTTGCGCTCTCGGGCGGCGCGGAGCTTCTCCTTT
>QKIM01000578.1 GCA_003249585.1 Deltaproteobacteria bacterium | reverse complement strand
AGAATCCCCAGTGAGCGCTCACTTTCGCCCTTGAGGACGGGGAGGATATCGGCCAGGAAAGCGAAGAGCTGCCCGAGATGATAGTCCTGGGGCTCAGAGACGATGAGATGCCGCCACAGCCCGTCGATAGACCCCGCCTGGAGCCGAACGAGCCCCTTGGGAAGGTGCTGATCGTAGAAGTGGTCCGCGTCCTTGTTGGGGATGTTGAGGCTCTTCATGAGGGCCGAGAGGCACCAGGCGCTGTCATAGTCCTGGTTCTCCCAGTGCAGCTTGAACAGCTGGATCATGTTCTCCCGGTTGAAGGGATCCAGCTCGAGGATCTCCTCATAGATGTGGAGCGCGTCACGCTTTTTCTCCCCCTCCCATCCCCTCTGCATCTCGGCCATGCGCAGCCGGATCTCCAACTGGGCCGGGTCCTGGGCCAGGGCGTTTTCAAAGGACTCCAGAGCCTTGGCCGTGTCACCGATGTGCTCCTGGTAGAGAATCCCAAGGTCATGGTGGAGCGTAAAGAGCTGCTCTTTCCCCAGACTGCCCGTTGTCCCCCGCCGGATCATCTTGAGGTACTCGCGCTCCAGCTTGCGCCACTTCTTCTGGTCACGGATAAGATTGGCCATGTGTTGGAAAGCGGCCATGAGCGTCGAGTCGCACTCCATGCACTTGTCGTAGTATTCGATGGCGTCCAGGGGTTCCCCGAGGTGCTTCTCGTAGACCTGCCCTATGGAAAAATAGTATCTGGCGCAGATCTCCGGGTCGTCTTCCAGCTCGGCCAGCCGTTTCAGGAGCGCGTTGACGCGGGGCCAGTCCCCGTTCTTTTCCACGAGGGTGAGGAGCTCGAGGATGATCCCCGTGTCGTAAGGTTTGGAGGCATAGGACGCCTCAAGTTGGGCGATTTTCTCTTCCGTTGGCTCCATGGGGGCTCCTCACGGGGTTCCCCGATGGGCAGGCCGGTGCCTGCGCCTCGGGGGTGGGAGTTTCTTGAGGGCCGCGTAGGCACACAGCCGTTTCTTCTCGTGGGAACCTGCCTTGGACAGCTCACAACCGCGCCGGTAGAACCCCATGGCCTTCGCCTCGTCTCTCCTGACCAGATCGCCGTCTCGGTACACATCACCCAGGGAACCGCAAGCGTCAGGGTTTCCCAAGGCACAGCCCTTCTCGAACATATCGGAGACGAAGACCTTCGCAGATTGCCGAAAAGCCCGATCCTTTCGAAGCTCGGGGGTCCGTAGCAACCCCAGCCAGTAGACACGGGCGGCGCTGTTGCACGCCCCGGCATTTTTCGTTTTCTCGCAGGAGGTCCGGAAGAGATCGGCGGCCTGCTTGAAGAGCCTCACGGATTTCACTGCGTCCCGGGGAACGCCGAGGGAATCCCTGTAGGCAAGCCCCGCGTTCATGCAATCCCCGGCATTCCCCTTTTCACAGCGCTGCTCCCAGTCAGGCAGGATCTTCTTGTAGTTTTCCTTTGCCAATCTGGAGTACCGCATGGCCAGCCGGCGGTCCTTGCCGACCCCGACGCCCTTGAGGAAGAGCGTTGAGAGCATGCGGCAGGAAGAGGGGGTCCCCTTTTCACAGGAATCGATCATCTTCTTGATGTGTTCTGGAAAGGGTTTGGACGGCTTGACCGAGTCGGGCTCCTTGACTTTAGGGGATATCGTGGGTTTCGGTGCATCGGGAGTCTTTCCAACTAGCGATTTGGGCGCCGCTGCACCTGTCTCGACGGAGACGCCGTTGTCTTGGGAAGAGCGTCTCCCGCAAGAGGCCGCGACGAGGAGGAGTGCATTGAAAAAAAGAAGTGTTTTCGTTGTTTTCATGGACCAAATCCCTCATTGAAACCACGGGATATTGTGGCACAACTGCCACAAAAAGGAAAGCTGAGGCTTACACGTGGAGCCCCATGCTTCGCATGAGCTCCAGGGCGTTGGACTTTCCCACAACGCCCGGCTTGAGACGATAGTCGAACCCAAGCTCCCCATCCGTGTAGGTGTCGATGAAGTGCACGTTGCGGACCGCCTCAACGATGGTCTCCGGGGGCCTGGTCAGCGCGAGATCGTGTGTGGTCACCAGCCCCAGGGCTCCAAGGTTCACCAGCTCCACGAAGAGCGCCGCCGCCCCCTCCTGCCGATCATGGGAGTTGGTCCCCTGGAAGATCTCGTCGATGAGGAAGAGCAGCGTGTGGGGCCCTTCCCGGGCGATGGAGAGCAGGGTCCGCATGCGCCGGACCTCGGCATAGAACTTTGAGACGCCGGCCATGAGCGAGTCGGAGATCTTCAGGGATGAGGCGAGGCTGAACAGACTGAGCTCCATGGAGGTGCACCGCACGGTGCAGCCGGCGCCGGCGAGGACGACGTTCACCCCGAGGGTCCGCAGGAGCGTGCTCTTGCCCGACATGTTGGACCCCGACACCACATAGAGCCGAATTCCCTCTTCAAAGGCCAAGGAGTTGGTCACGAAGTTCGCCATCGGACGCAGCGGATGGGCCATGTCCCTGGCGTCGAGCCGACCCGGCGTTTCAGCGATGACGGGGAAGGGATCCGAAGGATGCTCCCATGCGTAGGTGGACAGGGACAACAGCGCCTCGAACTCGCCGATGACTCCCAGCCAGGTCCGGATCCGCGAGCCGTGTCGATGACGCCACCGTTCAATGATGATCGCAAATTGAAGTTCCCACAGCAAAAAGAAGGCGATGGGCGCGAAGATCTGGTTGCGGCGGGATTCGATCCAGCCGATGTGACGGTTCAGCCGCGCGATGACCGCAGAGGAGGGCGCCCCCGCCTGCTCGATGCGGGACTTGAGTTCCAACAGACGCGCGGCGGTGAAGGCGCTCTTTTCTACCAGGGCCAGCCCGCCGCCCAGGATGGTCAACTCCCTCGAAGCCCGTGACAGTGGCCCCAGGACGGCACCGACCCGCTTCGCCGTGAGGGCCCGGAGGACAAGTCCCACGACCAGCGGAATCCCGATGAGCACGAGCGGAGTGTCCATG
>QKIM01000585.1 GCA_003249585.1 Deltaproteobacteria bacterium | reverse complement strand
GGGGCAAAATCCGCAGGGCGCTCATGCTGCTGGTCCCCAGCATCCGCACCGAGGCATATTATCTCTCGGCCAGGACCGGGCTCGCGCTGGCCAGGAGCCAGGGCCCGAAGTCGCAGGAGCGGTACCTCCAGAAAGCCGAAGGGGACACCAGGAAGCTGGTGCGGCGGGATCTTCGGTACACTCAGGGGATGGCACAGGTGCTGCAGGCCGAGGTGCATCGACTCAGGGGGCAGGAAGATGCGGCCTACAGTCTGTGGCAGGGCGCCATCGAGATGTTGCACGATGCCCAGATGTCCCTGTTTGCTGAGGCTGCCCGGTATCGACTCGGGCTTTGGGTGGGCGGTGACGCGGGGGCATCGCTCAGACAGGAGGCGATGACAGTCTTTGCCGCACAGGAAGTGCGCGATCCGGAGGCTTTTGCCCGGATGCTGGCGCCCTGAACGTCTCTCCATGGAGCGGTGCGACCGTCATTCGTAGTTGCGGTTGAATCGCTCGATGAGTGCGTCGTATTTTTTGAACATGGCGCCCAGGACTTTTCCCATGAAGGTGCCATATTTCTCCAGGAGAGCCGACTTCGTAGTTTTATCATCACTCAAGACGGCCTGCTTCAACAGATCATGGTTCTTGTAAAGGGCGCGCAACAAGGAGATCTGTGCGCGCTTCACCTTCTCGATATCCTCGTTTGCGGCATCAAGCCCCTTGATCTGCTTTTCGGTTTTTTTCAATGTGCCCAGAAACCGATCGATTTGGGCGATGGCCGTTCCTTTGTCACCGCTCAGGATCTCTCTGATTTTCAGCGTTCTGTTGGCCGCAGCCACCCCCTGCAGGAGCGGCCGGGATTTGGTCAGATAGGTACCCATCGCGCGGCGTTTGCGCCCGCTTCCCTGTTTCCCGCAGCTCACAGGAAGCGCCATGGACAGCATCACGGAAACGATGAGTGCCACGGGTGACCTGAACAAAAGGGATGTACGGCTGGTCATGGTTTCTCCTTCTCTCTCGCCTGGCCCGTTCAGGATATCATGCGCTGTGAGGCCACCCAAAAAGAAAATTCGCTGGCACATGAGCGTGAGCCCGTCAGGGGACAAGGGAACGTGTGATGGCTGCGGGGTCCCCGATGTTGTGGGTGCTGAAATAGAGGCCAGCCTTGTCCTTGAGCGAGGTGCCCTCATCGCCGCCGAGCCACTCTCCGAGGCGCCAGGTCGCGGCGCTGGCGTAGAGCTGCATCTCTTCGGCGTAAAGAGTGTTGATGGCCTCTCTCCAGAGCGTCGCGGCGTGCTCCTCTTTGCCCTGCAGACGCTCAGTCTCTGCGAGGAGCAGGGTCGCCAGGGCCCGGGTCCAGGGGAGACGGGTCCCAAGGAGCCTCCTGGCGTCCTTCCGAGCATCCTTCAGATGGCGGCGCCGGTCAGCGTCCCCGGCGATGCGCGACATGGCCAGATTGCACTGCGAACGTTTGTAGAGCGCCTCGTTCCGTACGGCGGGGACCAACAGGAGCAGGGACTTCTTCAACCCGGGCCATCGGCTGGTGATGAAGTCATGGGCGCGTCTGGGATCGTCGCTGTAGAGGTGGATCTTCAGGGTTCCCAGCATGTGCAGATAATGCTGGAAGTGAAACCCCGTGGAGCTCCATTTGCTGATGAGTAGGTCCGAGAACTCCAGGGTGCGTTCGGGACCGTCTCGGTTGATGAAGATGAGGCTGTTGAGGCCCAGAAATCCTCCACTGGCGCTCATGAGATCGTCACGGGCCAGGGCGTCCTTCATGTACTCCTCGGCCTTCGCCCCCGCTGTGCTGAGGTCGCCCAGATAATGGAGCGTCCAAAAAAACAGCGAGTACATGAGCCCACGCTCCAGGTAGAGGGAGTGGGCCGACTCCAGATGTGCCAGGGATGCCTGGACGTGCTCGAGAGCCGTGGGCCAGCTCCCGTTCATGTAGGCGGCGTAGGCCCGTGAGGCTTCGACGTACCCTTCGAAGTGTGGCGAGTGGAAGCGCTCGAACAGTTGGTCGATGGCCCTGTAGATTCGCCGCTGATAGGAGGTCGCGCCCTTGCCCTGGGCGGCGACATAGTTGGCCTCGGTGCAGAGCGCCTGGAGGATTCGGGTGGGCTCACCAAGGTTGAGGGTCTCATGGAGCCAGCGGGTTTGAATAGTGGTGCCCCTGATGTGGTCGACCAGTCCCATGGCGGGAGCGATGGCATGAAAGACATCCACCAGCAGGAGCTCCTTGGGGGAAATCTCGGAGCAGTCTCGCTCCTTGAAGCGCAGGCCGCGGACGCGCAGCAGAAAACGTCGCCAGAGCAGGGAGAGGACGTTTCTCCAGCCGTTGGAGGGGAGGGTGATGTTGAAGGTCCTGAGGCAATCCTCCAGCACCTCGAACCCACGCTCCACGTGCCCCGATCGGATGAGCAGCTCCCCCGCCCTGCGCCGCATCTCGAGTCCGTCCTGGGAGGCGGCGTGTTGGGCAATGCGGCTGTAAATCGCGGCGGAATCCTGTCCCCGGCCAGCATTGGCGAGCGCGATGGCGCAGCGTTCCCACAGTTCAAAGAGCTCGATATCTTCGCCGATATGGTCGTGGGGCCACAGGGCGATGACCTTGCGCAGGAGGACCGACTCCCTCTCAAAGGCGAGGGACCGGTTGGCGTCCAGGGCGGCTTCGGCATAGCTCTCCCGGGCGCGGTCGGGCATTTGCGCCTGCTCGAAATGGAAGGCGAGTGTCTCCGGGGTCACCCCGAGGGCCCCCATGAGTGCCTCTCCTATTTGGCGGTGCTCTTCTTGCGCCTGCGCCTCTCCCAGCCTGTGGAGGACCGCATGCCGGACCCGGTCGTGGTAGGTCTCCACCATGTGGTCGCGGGCGAGATCCATGGTGCGAAGGAGGTGGTTGGCTCTCAGGGGCGCGATGTGCTGCATGCACAGCCCTGGGGAGAGTCCGAGGATCCTGGCGAGCGCCGTGAGTACAATAGGTTTCCCCGAGATGCTCACCAGCT
>QKIM01000143.1 GCA_003249585.1 Deltaproteobacteria bacterium | reverse complement strand
GGACCCAGTACATGGCGTCGTCCTCGTACAACAGCACTACGGGCACCTGCTCGGTGAGCCTGCGCCTGGGCATCCTCGAGGCCACCGAGGAGGGCATCGCCTGGGACGTCACCCTCAGCTCCGGTGATCTGGCGGTGGACAGCGAGGAGGAGTGCGATCCCGATCTCGCCGACTCCCGTCGCGACGAGCTCGAGTGCACGGGCCTGGAGCGGTACGAGGCCGTCCCCGTCCTTTGAGCCCCCGGCCCCTTTCCCTTTGACTTTCCGGCGCGCCGGGGCCACACTGGGCGCCATGTCTTCCCCCGTCGCCTTCTTCGACCTCGACCGCACCCTCATCGACACCAACAGCGGCACCCTCTTCGCCCTCTCGGAGCGGCGCGAGGGGCGCATCAGCCTCGCCCAGTTGGCGATCTCCGTCTGGTGGACCACCCTGTACCACTTCGATCTCGTAGACATAGACCGCGCCTACGGCAAGGCCGTGTCCCTGTATCGGGGACACCACACCGACGATCTCGCCCGCATCACCACCCAGTGGTTCGAGCGGGAGGTCAGGCACCGTATCCGCCCCGGCGCCGAGACGGCGCTGACCCGGCACAGGAGCCAGGGGCACCCACTGGTCCTCCTCACCAACTCTTCGTGCTATCTGTCCACGGACGTGTGCCGCACCTGGGGACTGGACGACTGGCTCGCCAACACCTACCCGCTGGACGGGCAGGGCCGCATCACCGGTGCCCTTGAGCTACCCCTGTGCTACGGCGAGGGCAAGGTGGTCCGGGCAGCCGCCTGGTGCGAAACGCGGGGCCATGACCTTTCGGACGCCTGGTTCTATACGGACTCGGTCTCTGACCTGCCCATGCTCGAGGCCGTGGGACACCCGGTGGTGGTCAATCCCGATCCGCGCCTCAGACGGATCGCCCGTCGCCGGGGCTGGCCCGTCGAGGACTGGGGCCACAACTGAGCCATCGGGCTGTCCCTAAAAGTTGTGCCCGCTCCCCCCTTCTGCTAGAGTCCTGCCCATAAGCCAACTCCCCGGTTTGCCGGGCCCCTTCAGGAGGAATCATGTCCAAAGAACCGTCCACTGTCTCGATCACCCGCTGGGACGAGTGCCCGCTCTATTGGCTCGGCGACACCTTCCACCTCAAGGGGTACGGGCTCTTCCCGCCTCAGGACAAGCCCGTGTGCCTCATCCTCGCCCGGGACATCGCCATGATCGACATCAAGGCCCACAACCTGGACGAAAAGAAGGGCATCCGTTTCGACTGCTCGGGCTGCACGGGCCGGGTCCAGCTGCGCTATGCCCCCGCGGGGAACGAGACGAACCTCCCCGAGGAGTTCGCCAAGATCGTGGAACACCTGAGCCAGCTCCCCTTCTTCGAGAGTCTCGGCCACCACCGCATCCGCGACGTGCTGACCCTCCTCAAGCTGGAGCGCCACGACACAGGGGACGTCATCATCCGAAAGGGGGATCCAGGCACCAACCTCTATATCATCGTCTCCGGCAAGGTGGAGGTCACCGATGAGAACCACTTCTCCCTCACCGAACTGGGGACAGGGGAGATCTTCGGGGAGATGAGCCTGGTCAGCGGGGATCCCGCCGGCGCCACCGTCAAGGTGACCGAGCCCACGACCCTTCTGTATCTTCGGGCCGAGGATTTCAAGCGCGTGCTCCACCGCTTCCCCTCGCTGCAGATGTATATCTCCTGCCTGCTCGCCCGAAGGCTCGCCCACACAAACATCCTGTGGGCCGAGGACCTGACCCGGGGGATGGCGGGAGACCTGGCCGAGATGTCCCCCTCCGGGCTCTTCCAGACCATGAACCTCAACCAGAAGACCGGCGTGCTCTCCCTGGACCTGCCCTCCGGGAAGGCCGAGCTCTGTTTCCGCAACGGCGAGCTCCTGGACGCGACCATGGGCGAGGCCCACGGGATCGAAGCCTTCAACGCCCTGCTGGCCGAGCCCGAGGGCAGGTTCCAGTTCGACCCGGCCCTGCCCGAGAGCCACGCAGACCGAAAGCCGCTGGGGCCCTTCATGAACCTGCTCATGGACGGGCTGCGGGAGCTGGACGAACGGAACCACCTGAAAACGCAGTAGGTGTTCAAACCATGCACCCGTATTCCCTCTTCAACCGTCCCCGCATGACGCACCGCAGCAGTATCGTTCAGTTTACCTGGCATTGACCATTTTTTTTTTCGTGGTAGGGTCATGACACCTTGATGACAAGGCACGGAAAGAAACAGTGGATTTACTAACCCGAGAAAAGGAGTTCTCCATGAAAAAGACCTTTGGATTCGCCACCCTCTTCGCCCTGATCTTCGCGGCCAGCACGGCCTTCGCACAGACCAATGCTCCCGCCGCCACTCCCGCTACCGCTGCCGCCCCCAGCAGCGCCGGGATCTTCAACACCGGCCGCATGATGGTCGGTGGCACCATCAGCTACTCTTCGGACACCGTCTCCTATGACGTCGACGGCATGGACGACGACGAGCTCAGCACCCTGCGCTTCGCCCCCTTCTTCGGCTACTTCATCATGCCCAACCTCGCCATCATCGGCCAGCTCACCTACCAGTCCCAGGACAACGGCGGCCCCGACGACACCGTGACCATCGGCCTCGCCGTCGGCGCCCGCTACTACTATCCCGTAGCCGACAAGATCAACCTCTACGGCGGCGGCATGCTCGGCTACCAGAGCGTCGACTACGGCAGCATGGACATGTCCGGCTTCGGCATCAACCTCCACGGCGGCGCCCTGTACATGCTCGGACCCAACTGGGGCGTCGACGCCGGTCTCATGATCCAGTACTACATGGGCTCCGCCGATGCCGGCGGGAACAGCGTTGACATCAGCATGACCAGCTTCGCCATCGGCTACTTCGGCATGCAGGCCTTCTTCTAGGCCCAGCCCATCCCGCATCGGGCCACGTGGCCTGCCCGCCTTCCTCCTCTACACAGCACGCTTCAGGGACTCGATCCGGTCGCTTTCGA
>QKIM01000003.1 GCA_003249585.1 Deltaproteobacteria bacterium | reverse complement strand
TCGTACTCCTTGCCCTCGAGGCGCAGCTTGCCCAGTTTCTTGAGCTGGGCCTCGTTGCCCTCGACCTCGAGGATGTCCTCGTAGGTGAACACTTCGGCGCGGATGAAGCCCTTCTCGAGATCGGAGTGGATGGCTCCGGCGGCCTGCTTGGCCTTGGTCTCCCTGCGGATGGTCCACGAGCGGACCTCGTCGGGGCCCACGGTGAAGAAGGAGATGAGGTTGGCCAGGTCGTAGGCGGCCCGGATGAAGCGGCCCGAGACCGGCTCGTCGAGGCCCAGATCTTCAAGGAACATGGTCTGGTCTTCGGGAGAGAGACGGGCGATCTCCTCTTCGACCTTGGCGCTCAGCAGGAAGGGCTCGACCCCATGGGCACGGGCCACGGCGAGGACATCGTCGGTGATGGGTTTGCCGTAGTCGCCCTCGTCGATGTTGACGGCGACGATGGCGGGCTTGAGGGAGAGGAAGGAGAAGCCGCGCAGGTGCTGGTGCTCTTCTTCCGTGAGCTCGAGAGTGCGCAGGGACTTGCCGTCGGACAGGTGGGGCAGGGCCTTCTCCATGGCCCGCTGGATGAAGGGATCCTGGGTGGCGGCCTTCATCTTCTTCTGGCGCTCCATGTACCGCTCTACCTGATCGAGATCGGAGATGACCAGCTCCGTGAGGAGGTCCTCGGTCTCAACCGCGGGGCGGGGCTCCTCGGACATCCACTCGCCGTGGAAGGCTCCAACGACCAGAGCCAGGATATCCACGGCCTTGGCTTCGGAGATGTTGCCCAGGGCCTTGCCCTTGCCCGCGTCCTTTCCGGCGGCCGGAAAGTCGGAGAAGACCAGTTCGGCATAGATGGTGCGCTTGGGCGTGTACAGGGCCGACAGTCGGTCGATGCGCTTGTCGGGGACCTTCACGGTTCCGATGTGGATTTTCTTGCTCGATCCGAAGCCCGTCGCGACTTCCTGTCCGGTGAGGGCGTTGAAGAGGGTGGTGGCGCCGGCCCCTTCATAACCATAGAGTCCTATTTTCATGAGTTGTCCTGCAGGTGCGCTCCGGGGGGGAGCGGTCGATTAGAAGTGAAAGGGGATACCGATGACGAAGGGCGTGGGGAGCTGGGTCCTGGGGCCGATCATGGCGTTGCCGGAGGTGGGAACCACGCTGGTGGCCGAGAACTGCGCGGTCGTCTTCTCGTTGGTCTCGGAGAGATAGAGCTTGGCCAGCTTCTTGTTGTACTGCCAGCTCATGACGGGGGCGTAGATCATGTCGACCACCCAGAAGAACGCGTAGATGCCGACACCCATGTAGAAGTTGTTGATGTTGTCGTTGCGCTCGGCCCGGGGGAAGTTGAAGTAGGACCAGATGAAGTAGGTGCCGATGCTCTGGCCCACGGTGATGGCCAGGGCTTCCCAGTACCGCTCGGCATACAACGAGCCCAGGGCGGCGGGGATGGCGGCGAAGTAGAACTTGGAGTCCTTGAGGTCGCTCTCCTTGTTGTCCGCATCGTACTGTTTGTTGATCATGGTGACGATGAGGGAGTAGGCGCCAGGCGTGAAGGCCAGCATCCATGCGTGCATGGGCTTCTTGACGTTCTCCAGGTAGATGTTGGTCCGTCCCTCGGCCATGAAATGGGAGGGGGCCATATCCCAGGCCTGAACCGTCTGCGCGACCTCGGGAAGGAAGGCGGGCGTGAAGGCTGCCTTTTCCTGGGCGCTGACCAGAGATGCACTGCAGAGTATCGCGAGCGTGGTGACAAAAAAGAGCGTTCTCATGTTGCCTCCTGATTAAAGAGGATACAACCATACGACAGCGGATCCCAAAAGTCCAGCTGACTGTACGTTCAGCGGCGTGAAATTACGGCGGCGCAGCGTTTTTACCGCCCTCGTCCGATTCTTCGAAAGAAAAAATGGAACCGAGGATTGACATCCGCTTCGAGTCCTGATAGAAAGCTGATCACTTTGGACGACCCGGTCGCATCCCCCCCCCTCAGCGCCCGGTTCGCTCCAAAGCCCGGTCCCGTCGTTCAACCGGTTAGGACATCGGCCTTTCACGCCGACAACACGGGTTCGAATCCCGTCGGGATCACCAAGGCGAAGCTTCGGCTTCGCCTTTTTTGTTTTTGGGTGGGTCGAGGGGAAGAGCCCCTGCAGTAGGGTTAGATGCTCGTTTGGCCCTTCAATATCGGGCTGGTTTGTTTTTCCTGGAGGAGGGAACGCGTGGCATTTGTAAGTGATCCAACGCGAGGTTTCCTGATTTTCACGAGCGCAAACAGCATGCCTCTTGATGTGTGGTTGTGCTCTGGATGGTCCATAAGGTTCCTTGTCCGTGGGTATTTGGGCATGATTCGAGGGTAACTGGCGCTTTTCTGGTGGGGGTGGGAGTGTCTTCTTCTTGGCTTGGGTCCACGGGGCGCTTTGGTACGACCTTGGAGCGGAGCTTCGCGTTCGGGGCGAAAATACCGTGGTACCTCAGTTGGTGGAAACGCGGGAGCGGGATGATGGCGGCCAGCTTTTCAATGAGCTCCGTTGGCGTGAACTCCAGGTTCGTGGTGCCGGTATCCCATGGCGTCTTAAGCTTGAAGGTCAGATCTCCTTTCGGGAGTTGTTCCAGGCTCTCGTTGGACAGTGGAGGCCGGGTGATATAACAGCACAGGTTGAAAAGGCGCTCTCGGTCCCAGCCTGGTATTTGGGTTACAGCGTGCAGGGCGAACCCGCTGGATGCGTTGCACAGATCTCCCGTGCGCTGGCCCTCGGAGCGTCCGCAAGAAAGACCTCCTCGAAGAGTCCCCCAGCTTCAACCTCCTCGACCAGCAGTGAGGGCTCGTCACCTTCTCATTCAATCAATTGAGGAATCCACAAAACTCCTAGTTGCCTGCATGATTCGCGAGGCGAGTCATGAGCTCTTTCAATGAGACAACAACGACGTCGTTGCCAATCGGGAACGTGTCGTCGCCGCCATAGACAACGTACCTTCGGGCGGCGTTTACATCGTCACAAGTGCC